>JAYTHR010000283.1:0-1240 GCA_043732425.1 Bdellovibrionales bacterium | reverse complement strand
CCATTTCTGGAGTCACGGCTATTAGGTGTTTATGCAAAAGACTAACTAGGTCACCGGCCCAAGCGGAGCACTCTGTTTTCGCTTCAATTTTAGGAAAGGGAATAATTGCCGTATTAAGCGCATCAATTTTTTTCAGTAAAACTTTAGTTTGTGAATTTTCAAATGGAACTTGATCATCACGATTTTCGCACTCTTTGTTAATCGTGTTAATTTTATCGGTCACCGCATTAATCATCGAAAGCTGTTTCCAAAAAACTAAAACAACAAATCCGGTGACGAACACGACCCCGACGGCCGTGGCAATTGCGGCCTGAGCTTGAGACATTAATAAATCGATAACTCGAGTTTGCGTCGACACTGAAATTAACTTTGCTAAATCTTGGTTGATCTGCTCAAAAGACTTTCCAGCCGTAACTTTAAAAATTTTTCCATTTATTTTCATGGATCTAGTTTTGGGATCAAAATCAGAAAGTACGATCTTAGAAAGTCCGGTGGCTGTTATTTCAATCGTTCTATGAACTGCTTTAACGGATAACTGCGCGGGCTTCCCGTCTAGACCCATGATCTTTTGCATGTAGAGACGATCGGCTTTATCCGTAAAAGTTTCTTTCAACGTCGCGAATGATTTTTCGACGTAATTTTTTTGACTAAAACTAGCGATCGTTTCTTGCATCTGTTCAACATAGCTGGCTTGCTCGTCAAAATTAGGCTTAAGTACGGTCGCTGCAGGACTAGCGAAGACGTAAAAAGGAAACACGAAACTCATAACTGCAGAAAGAATTTTACTTGCCATAAAGACCTCACATTCACCTTCTTTTCGGCAGAAATTCAGAATGGCATGACGCGCCCAAAGTCGGGGAAAATTTTTAGCTTAAAATCTCTCGATGTATGTTGTACTAAATATGGGGGCCGACCACTGAGTTCCTGGATTTATGGAAAAGCTAGATCCGCCACCACCTCCGCCTGCAGCAATGACTTGCGCTTTCATCGAGACTGAAAATAACAAAATTAGAAAAATAAAATGAATAAAAAATTTCACTACCCTTGTCATACCGCTTGAATTTAAGGCGTCAAATATAGCCTAGACACGACGGTTTTCGCGTGTTGGAACGTCCCTACTTGAAGCAGTCTACAATTGTAGTCGGGGGTGATTTCGATACGTCCTGAAGACCGTCGGAATGGTGAATTCTAAAACTCAGAAAATATTTTCAAAGTTTATTCAGTTCGACAAAGCAGTTTT
>JAYTHR010000282.1:0-1242 GCA_043732425.1 Bdellovibrionales bacterium | reverse complement strand
ATCATGATTTTATTAGCTTATCTAATCCGTGTCAGATGGATCAGTTTTTAACCGGCGCCTTAGAAGTCGATGTCGATTTAGTTCGTGGACCGGGTTGGACAGTTGTTGGTGGCATTGTCGAACATATCGAAGTTGCAGGCGTACATTCGGGTGACAGTATGGGGGTCGTGCCGCCACAAAGGTTGAAGCCAGAAACTTTACGAAACATTGAAGAAATGAGTTTAAGATTAGCCGAAAAGTTAGATGTCAAAGGACACTTGAATCTTCAATTGGCGATCAAAAATGATATCATTTACGTGCTCGAAGCTAATCCCCGTAGCTCAAGATCGGTTCCTTTTCTAGCCAAAGCGACATCAATCCCTTTAGTCGATTTGGGAATCGCGGCGCAAATGAATATTCAGTTACCGCCAGAGCAAATTAAAAAATACCAGTGGACAGCGCTGACCAAAATTTGCGTCAAGGGCGTCGTTTTTCCGTTCAAAAAATTTGCCGAAAGCGACTCAATCCTGGGGCCCGAGATGAAATCAACGGGTGAAAGTATGGGTCGAGGAAATTCTTATTCTGAAGCCTTAGTGAAAGCTTTTTTATCAAGTTCGCTAACTTTGCCTGCGTCCGGAGAACTTTTTCTTTCGTTACGCGATAAAGACAAACAGCCCTTACTGCCATTACTGAAAAATTTAGATAAACTGGGGTACGAGTTTTCAGCCACTCGCGGCACGGCCGATTTTTTAAAACAGCAGGGCCTAAAGTGTTTAGTTCTGAATAAAGTCCACGAAGGTCGACCTCACTGTGTCGATCGCATTCGGTCAGGTCATGTTCAATTTGTGATTAATACAACGGAAGGCCGGCAGGCCATCGACGCCAGCTTTAATATCCGACGAGCTTGTATTGACTACAGCATTCCGTGCCTCACGGAAAGTGACGCGGCCGAAGCGTTTGGAATGGCCCTAGAGAAATCTAGGTCTGGACGAATTGAAGTCTCTCATTTAACCTAAATTCATCAAGGATGATGACGATGAAATTTATTGTTTCCCTAATTCAATTTTTATTTTTTAGTTTTACTCTCAGCCTGTCCGGCGGGCCTATTTTTGCGGCTACCGAAACCATTAGCATTGGGCTACAGCCCAGCGGTGATCTTGAGGCTACAAAAGCGCAAGCTTTTATATTAGCTGAAAAGCTGCAAGAAAAAATGAATAAGCCAGTCCAAGTTTATATTTCCAAAAATTATAAGGGCCTTATCGA
>JAYTHR010000281.1:0-1243 GCA_043732425.1 Bdellovibrionales bacterium | reverse complement strand
GAGCCACCGCCAAAGCCGCCGTCAGAAAACAATTTTCTTGAGCAATTTTTTTGATTTCGCTTTTTTGATAATCTTCTTTATTCACCGGACATGAGCGAGTTATTTGCAGCTTCACTTTATCACTAAAACAAGCTTGCTGAATGGAACTTGTTACGACTCCAATATCCAGCGCGGTTGCCAAGGCTCCGGCAACGCGGGCTCCGCGCTGCGTATTGCTGATAATACTTCCGAATTGCCCGGCACGGAAAGCTAAAGGAATTTTTGACATCATTCCTGCAAAGCCGCCAAGAAATAACGTCGCTGTCGAGGCTGTTGACGTTAAAGTGTCTCGTCCTTTCGTGTACTTTCCTTCCACGCGGCATAACAAAGTCATTTGTGCTGCATCTTGAGTGGCGGCAGCTTTTGAAAAATATCCACTAGTAACGGCTTGCTCGACAAGTTGTCGCTTGGTGGAATCATTTAACGAATTAAAATATCTTTTATTTTGAAACAGCGTGGACTGGTTTGTTAATTCCGCTCTATTTTTGATAAGCTCTAACTTTAAATTCGGCAATTGAAGTTTTAATCCGTCAGCAATATCTTGCTGCGTCGGTGGCGGATTTTGACGGATTAGCTTTTTAAAAAAATGGGTCATGGTCTCGGTTGAGCTATTCCACAAACTGGCCTGATGAGCCCAAGCCATTCCACGGTGCAATTTCCATTCTTCCTCAAGGTGCTTTTCATTTTTCCGCATGGTTTCAAGCTCAAGGTAGCATTTTTCTCTGGCACCTTTAGTAGATTGCGAGCAGTAATTCGCGAAAACATTATTTTTAGTAATCTCCTGTTGAAGGTCGGCATACTTCTGCGAAGCTAACTGCATTTGTTCTTTTATAAACGGTAGTTTAGAAAAAGCATCTTCGGCCCTTAATTTAATCAACGCCTCATCTTTTTCAAAAAAATTGATATTTGAAATTTCACAATCAAACTGAGCCATCTGATCTTCGGCCATCGAATTAAAAAATAAAGATTCACGCACGGCATTGGTATCTTCACCCGGTGTGATAACTGCGCGATTTCGGGTCTGACATCGCAGGGATGATGGATGTGCAGAAAGGCCTGAAAAATCTTGAGTTTTCAAATCGTCACAGGATTTTCCGGAAAATTTTTGTTGAAGCCAAAGCGAGCTTTCTGCCATCAGATTTACTTCGGCAAAAACGGAATTGGAAAGTAAAATAAAAATTAAAAGCAAGACGAACTTCACCCC
>JAYTHR010000280.1:0-13846 GCA_043732425.1 Bdellovibrionales bacterium | reverse complement strand
CCGCCTTGTGATGAAATAATATATTCTGGGGAAAACTTCTTACGGGCCATAACTGCTCCTTTTTGAGTCCGATTATATCACAAATCTGGACTAGTTTTGCTTGGCTTTCGTTGATGGACGGACTTAAGCTAGGACTCGCCTTCACTTGCAGATTTTTTGGAAGGGTATAATCTAGGCCCCAGAGGTCATTATGAAATCAAATCTTGAAACGATAACGTGGGATAACTCAAATATATACAAAAGCTTGAATGATCCGAAAATCAAGCAAGACATTCAATTCGTGACCGAGACGATAAATTATCTCAATTCAAAAATGCCAGCTTTAGAAAAATGGATCCCCGAAGTTGAGACGACCCCACTAGATAGTCTTCAAGAGACCGTTCCTTTAGTGCGCGACCTGTATCGACTTGGTTTGGATTTATTAATTAGACTTTGGACGCTACGGACTTATGCGCACTGTGATACGTCGGTGGACACTCTCAACGCAGATGCAAAAAATCTATCGAATCAAATAAGTCAGCTTTCCACTGTTTTAGAAAAAACAACCAAACCAATTGAGATTTTTCTAACTCGTGCGCCACAAGTTTATCTCAATTTATTCCTGCAGGACGAGCGCGTGCAGGAAAGTCATTTCTATTTTCAACACGCCAGAAAAAATCAGGCGCATTTGTTACCGGTCGCTGAAGAAGTTTTGTTAAAGGCCCACTCTGTGGACGGCTTTCATGCTTGGGGTCGCCTGTATGAAGATTTATCCGGCGCCATGAAAGTAGATATTGATGGCGAATCGACAGGCCTTGCGATCGCTACCAACCTGACTTACGGATCTGATCGAAAGAAACGGGAATCAGCTTACCGCGCTATTAATAAATCGTGGCAGCAGAACGAAATCAGCACCGCCGCGATACTAAATTCACTTTCAGGATGGCGCTTAGAGAATTACAAGGCACGCTCGACAAAGAAGCCGATGCATTTTCTAGATAAAACCTGTCACGAACAAAAGATAACTCGAGATACGTTAAAAGCGATGATGGATGCCACCTACGAGAATCGTCATATCGGACATACAGCTCTAAAGCTTATGGCCGACAGCATGGGCGTGAAGGGCCCGCTGGGTCCTTGGGATATTTTGGCTCCGTACCCCTCTTCGCAAAGTACAGAGGCTATTTCTTTTCCTGAAGGAATAGCCATGATCATTGAAGCCTTCAATCATTTTAATCCCGAACTTGGAACTTTTGCAAAAATGATGGTTGATAAAAAATGGATTGATTCCACCCCAACCCCGAATCGTCGGTCTGGCGCGTACTGCTCGGGCTTTGCGGCAGAACGAGAACCACGCGTTTTTATTACTTATGATGGCAGCATGAAAAGCATTATCACGCTGGCTCATGAACTGGGTCATGCCTACCATAATTGGGTGATGAGAGATCTAAAAATTATGCAGTGTCTGTATCCAAGTACACTTGCGGAAACGGCTTCCATTTTTGCAGAAAATTTAGTGCGAGATTATATACTAGAAAATGCAAAAAGTATCGAGGATAAAAAAACCATTCTGTGGCAAGAGGTCGAATCTGCAGCAACACTTTTGATTAACATCCCGGCGCGTTTTGAATTTGAATCGCGTTTGATGGAGCTTCGTCAAACGAAAATGGTAACGGCCTCTGATCTTAAAGAATTAACGCGGGAATCTTGGAAGCACTGGTACGGGGATACGCTGAGTGAATACAATGAAATGTTCTGGGCCAGTAAGTTGCACTTTTCAATTTCAGAAATAAGCTTTTATAATTACCCGTATCTGTTTGGATACCTTTTTAGTCTAGGAATTTATGCTAAAAAAGATTCCGAAGGAAATGCGTTTAAAACAAACTACACAAATATGTTACTCGAAACCGGAATCATGACGTCCGAAGATTTAGTGTTGAAGCATTTGAATGCAGATATTACGCAGAAAGATTTTTGGATGAAATCTTTGAAGATCGTGGAAAAATCGGTTAACCAGTTTAAGGCGCTGTAATTTAAATATTTTACGTAGTTCAAGGTCAGTCCATTTAAGGACCAGGTGGCGCTATTAGGTTACTTTTCTATTACAGCCACTTCAAAAGTTCCATCCCTACAGATCCCGGCCATGTTAACGCAGTGATGTTACCTTCTAGCGGAAAAGTTTTAATTGTTTTCAGCCGCGAATAAGTTGAAAGCAGACTTTCTGGCAGTACGGTCATCATCTGCGAGGAACTTTCAGTCAACTTGGCTAATACGAAATAATCTTTAATCATCCAACGTTTTGTGTACTTAATAGTTTGAATAAATTTTTCAAGGCCAATCAGATCGGGATTTAAAAGAATATGATTTTGCATCTGACCTGATCTGGAACACAGAACTAAATTTTCAGAACCCACTTTTTTACTGACTAATCCCGGAAATTTCAATTGATTCGGAGCTATCACAAAATCAAGTTCACGACTTTTTAAAAGTTCTGCCAGTTCGGAGGACTTTGCGATCGTAAAAATGGGTTGTAACGATAATTCGAGCAACGCTTTGATTAAGTTCGCAGAAAAGTGCGAATACCCAATGGTTCCTGAAAAACCAATTCGAATTGTTCGGGTCGCATTGGCTTCCGTATCCACGCTGTTGATAAACGTGTCTTGAGATTTAATGAGTGCCGTATAGAGCAATTCGCCCGCCGGGGTGGGACTCATACCCGTCTTATGTCGAGTGAAAAGTTTTTTGCTCAGCTTTTTTTCCAATCGGTTAAGAAGTCTTGAAATATTTGCAGGATCTTGACTGATCTTCCGAGCCGCTCCGCTAATTCCTTTTTGTTCGAAGATCAGTTTGAAATAAGAGGCTTCGAGTGAAAATACGCTGAAATCATTCAGTATTTGGCTTCTTTTATTCATTTGATCCCTCTGTTTAGAAATCTTAATCAACGCATTTTTACATCATGCCTAAAAAGCAATTTATACTTGCTTTTTAGGCATTTTACAACCAGAAACCTGCAAGATAATACTCTTTATACAGGCCCAGAAACTAAAGTTTTTGGAAACAAACATCTTACCGAAGGAGATCCTTATGAACGTATTAGAACAATTAGAATTAAAACCAATCAGCCGCAGAAGTTTTTTACGCCTAGCTACTTTAGGTGCGGGCACAATGGTTGCCATCACGGTGGCTGGTAAAGCAGGAGCCCAGCAGTTGATGACGACTCCGACAAAGGCTCCGGTGAAGCCAGTGCAGAAATTGAGATCAACAATTTCGAATAACCACGGGCACACCTTTTTAGTTTCTTTAGACAATCTAAAGAAAGCGGGCGCTAAATCTTATAATATTCAAGGAAGTGCGGGTCACCCTCATCAAATTGATGTGACCGCCGATGTTCTGAAAGCTTTGTTCGCCGTCAAAGTCGTGGATATCGAATCGACGCAAGTCGCCGGCCACACCCATGTCGTTCGTTTACAAATCGTTTAAAAACTTTTTAGATTGAAGCATTTTATGAAACTTTTATTTTTAAGTATTAGCTTTTTAGGGTTGCTTCAGTCTTGCTCGCGGCCAGCTGAGCTTCCGCCCCCACCGTCATCAGCACCTGCTCGGACGGTCACATCAGCGCCGACAGATACGAAAGTTCCGCTCAACTTCAACACGGTCTTCGAGAAAGTCATCAAGGTGCGGTGCTTAGCGTGCCATTCAGCCGCTGCGGGAAATATTGCTGGAATTAATTTAGAACACTACGCCAAAGTCGTCGCTATAAAGGATTTAGTGCTAAGCGAAGTTCTGTCGCGAAGAATGCCTCTGCCGCCGGCACCTGCATTAGACAACGAACAAACAGATCTAATTGTTCGATGGATTGAGGCCGGAGCTTCAGAGAATTAGTAAATAGCTCGGCACACTGATACGTCTTATTTTCAAAAATTGTCCGAGTGGCAAAACATTAGTCAGGTAAAACAGCTTGAACTGCACGCCTAAGCAACTCATCGGGTCCGGCGAAATAGCGGCTATGGCCTTCGGGTTGCTGTCTAGTACTGAGATCTAGCCCGGTTAACGTTGACGGAGACCCCATGCAGTTTACTACAAAGTTATCTCTACTTGTCTTTCTTGCGAGTTCAATTTGTCAGGCTGACAGAATCAAGCTTCTAGAAAACAATGCGGAGGCCTTACAAACGCGTGTTGCCTTGATTGAAAGTGCTCAAGAAGAAATTCTGTTTGAATACTTCGAAGTTGCTGACGATCCCTTTTCTGCTTTAAGTTTGGGACTGTTACGAGCTGCTGCAGAACGCGGAGTTCAGGTCAAGATACTGATTGATAGCCTGAACAACCATCTTACCCGCGCTGAAATGGCAGCCGTCTTGGGGATCTCTAAGACCAGCCCGGCTTTAAAAAATATAGAAATTCGGGTTTTCAACCCCCCAATGATTTTGAATCCTTATCATTTAACTTATCGCAATCATGACAAGTTATTAAATATAGACCACCATACGATGATCATCGGAGGCCGAAACGCGGCAGAGACTTATTTTGGAAAATCAAAAACAATAAATTTTAAAGATGTCGACGCCTTAGTCGTTGGCGAAGTGGCTCGAAAATCTTATTTTTATTTTATGTCACTATGGAAAAATAATCCGGACGTGCGCGAACTAAATTTGTATGATTTTTCTGAGCGCCAACTAAGTTCATTCTGTGAACCCGAAAGCGACTACTTCGATTGCGAACAGAAAAGATCGGAAGCTTTCTTACAAATCGACAAAGCCAATGAAAAAATCAACACGCAGCTTTTGATTTCTAAAAGCGGAAAGCTTTCGCGCACTTCAAAATCTTTAGCAGAGATTGAATTTACCGCGGAAGAGGTGGGTGATATTTCTTTTGCTTTCAATGACCCGACCCAAACGATTGAAGATGTTGATGTTAAAATTGAAAAACAACTTATTGACCTTTTGCTGGAAACAAAAAAGTCGTTGCTGATTACGACCCCCTATCTTTATCCCACTGAGGCTGAATTTAAAGTTTTCGAAAAACTGGCGGCACGTGGCGTGAAAATAAAAATTATAACAAATTCTTTGGCAAGCACGAATAAAGTTCTGGCTCATGCGGGATACCTTAGTATTCAGTCTCGGCTAGCAGCCCTCGGTGCCGAACTGCATCTGTTCAAGGGCCCCGAAGTGCTTCATGCTAAGGGCTTTGTAATCGACGATAAGGTTTCATTTATAGGATCTTTCAATTTTGACCCACGTTCTGCGCTGCTGAATCGTGAAATTGGAATTATTGTCGGCAATACTCATCTGCCGACCAGCCATTTTACTGCTCGTTTTATGAAATTTATAAATTCAGAACTTTTTGGCAACTCGGTCACTGCAGTCAAAAATAAAATTGAATATGATTTAAGTAAATTTGATGCGAAGAACACAAGGCAAAGAAAAGAATCCTTAGAAAAAATGAAAGACCTTGTTCCACTTCTGAAATCACAAATCTAGGTTTTGTCGCGATTAAAAACGCCTCTTATTTTGCGATGTAGAATTTATTTTCTATTAAAATTTTGCAGTGGTTGGGCCTTAACCAGCCCCCCCCCCGTCACAGCAGTTCCGAGCGATGACTCCATCTGAATCATTATGATACATTTTTAGATTTTTTTTAGAATCTACTTAGGTAAAACTTTTTGAGATTAAGTTCAGTGGCCTAGACAACCGATAGGACCTAAGTACTGAGCTATCGTTTTTACTAAATAACGTCTGAGGTAACACCGTCTTGAATTCGTCAGATCAAAGTGGCAGTTTGAAGTTAGAAAAAGATGAAGTTCATCTTTGGAATGTTAATTTTGAGTTAGCACCAACGACAGAAATGCTTCAGTGTCTTGTCCATTTTTTTTCAGCAGAAGAGCTTAACTACTCTGCCACTTGCATAGAGAAACGGAAACGAGAATTCTTAATTTCAAGATTTGCGCTACGCACGCTGTTGTCGAATTATTTTCCCCTTGTATCGCCGGCTGCATGGCAATTTAGTAAGACCAGTTTTGGAAAACCTGTTGTGATTGGCCCAATAACTATTTTTCCGCTACAGTTTAATATTTCACATTCCAATAACCGGGCGGTTGTTGCATTTTCTTTGACTGAAGCCCTCGGAGTTGACCTCGAGCACATCAGGAAGTTTAGAACGCTTCAGTCCACTGCAGAATCCTGTTTTTCTGCGGACGAAATAAAAATGCTGATGCAAGCAGATTCTTCCAAAGTAGCAGGTTTGTTTTTCGAATTTTGGACATTAAAAGAATCTTTTGTCAAAGCTCTCGGCGAGGGGCTTTCCTTTCCCACTGAGAAATTAACGTTTCATATTCCCGCGTCGTCGCCGGAAAAAAATTTAACAGGCATTACAGTTCACATTGCCGATTCGACCCCAACAGCTGACGGTTTTTGGACTTTTAAATTACTTAATCCTCATTCGGATTATCAAGCGGCCGTATCGATTTTAAGTCGAACAAAAACTTCTATAAAACTCATTGAATGCGGTACGTTTTCCAATTGGAATATGGTCCCAGCACAGCGGGACTTAGCTTCTTAAACCCAGTAATTTCTTCCTTTTAACTGAAGAGCAGTTTTTGCTGTTTCTAGCAACGCCAACGGTCATTTGACACGCGCAAACTCAAAGGGTAATTAGATCTTCTGCACTGAACAGGAGATCTCGTATGACAAATATTTTCCTATCGCTTTTTATCGCTTTCATCAGCTCAATCGCTGTGGCCGGCGCCCCCGTACAAAACCGAGTGATTGTCGCACCCGCATCCAACCTTGCACTCGAGGCAGGAACAATTCGCTATGTGTTTAATCTGGTTGATGAAACAACTCATAAATCTTTAAGTGAAACTGATCTGGTAGAAACTCATACAAAAATTCTGCATCTTATTGCCTACGATTCGTCTCGGCACGAGTTTAACCACGTCCACCCCCAATTCGATGGGCACTCGTGGTCGGTCGATTTGGAACTTAGTACTAATGGTAAGTATTTAGTTTGGGCTCAGGGGCAACTTGCCGACGGGACTGAGTTTTCAACGGCAACAAAAGCTGAAGTTGTTCATGGAAAATCCGAAATTCCCGTGGCCCCGCTAGGCGATGTTCGTAAAGGCAAGGACCAAGCAACAATTCTTGAACTTAGCCCAGGACAACTTAAGGCTGGAAAAATGGCGATGCTTGGATTTCGTGTTTTTCGAGACGATGGCCAGCAGCCGCTGATGAGTCCCTACCTAGGAGCGGTAGCCCACGTGATCGCAGCTTCACCAGATGGTGACGAGCTGGTGCACGTTCATCCCATGGAGGGCAACAAACCCAATACCGGAATGATTCATGCCACTTTTCAGACCGCCGGAGATTACCGCATCTGGGTGCAGTTTATGGATCGTGGCGAACTTAAAACCATTCCTTTATCTGTTCGGGTCAATCCCTAATTTTAAAATTTTTTTAGGATTAGAAATACTTTACTTAAGGATTAAATATGATCACAAGCCGATTTAAAATTGATGGAATGACCTGCCAGTCTTGCGTTGCGAAAGTGACCACCGCGCTTAAAAATCTGCCGTCCGTTGATTCCGTAGTTGTTAGCTTGAACGACAAATCAGCCACTTTAAATTCTGCGCTACCCGTTGAACTTCCCGCAGTTCGAGACGTCCTAGCCCACTTTTCAAAATATTCTGTTTTAAATTTCTCGGAAAGTGCGCTGCCTTCGGATTTTAAAAAAACTGACGAATCTGCTGCTGTTTCAAAACTTGTAACATATAAGCCGTTGATTGTTTTATTTAGCTACGTTTTTTTTGTGAGCATGAGCTACCAAATATTTCAAAAGCAGTTTGAAATTCATATTTTCATGAATCATATAATGGCAGGATTTTTTATCGGCCTGTCTTTTTTTAAGATGTTATCTTTAAATGCTTTTGCAGAATCATTTTCCGGATATGACCCCCTTGCAAAAAAATGGCTGAGTTACGGTTTGCTTTACCCGTTTATTGAACTGGCCTTAGGGCTTCTGTTCATCACGGCAACAAATCTTTTATTCGCTAACCTGATCACTATTTTCATTTTAACCCTGACCACTTATGGAGTTGTAAAAAAGCTTCAAACAAAATCAAAGCTTCTTTGTGCTTGTGCCGGAGCGGGCTTTAGTCTTCCGTTATCGGGTGTCACTGTTTTTGAAAACGCCGTGATGATTTTGATGGCTCTTTATAATCTGCAAGTATTGCTTTATTAACTTATTTCGTTGGCGTGGCAAAAACATTTCTTATCAGGTACTATTCAGTCCTAGGAGATCATAGAAAATGAAAAATATAAGACGATGGGTTCAGTTTTTAATTCTATTAGGAATTTCTCTTGGCGCGAACGCAGAAAATTCAAAAACAGAAACGGCTATTTTTGCCGGCGGTTGTTTTTGGTGTATGCAAGGCCCCTTTGACCAGCTTAAAACTGAAGGTGTCGTGACCACGAAGGTAGGATATACCGGCGGTCAAAAAGAAAAACCGACGTACGAAGAAACTTCCAGCGGAAAAACTGGTCACCGCGAAGCCATTGAAATCACCTACGATCCAAAAAAGATTGCCTTTGCCAAATTGCTCGATGTTTTTTGGGCCAACATCGATCCCATAGATGGTTCAGGACAATTTTGTGATAAAGGCGAACAGTACACAAGCGCCGTCTTTTTCACATCGGAATCGCAGCAAAAAGATTATCAGGCCAGCCTAGATAAGGTTAAAAAATTACTGAAAGTAAAAGGTGAAATTAAAACGGCCTTGCTACCTGCCAAGCCATTCTATGCCGCAGAAGACTACCATCAGTCGTATTATACGAAAAATCCGATTCGCTACAAATACTACCGCTCGCGCTGTGGGCGAGACCAGCGCCTCAAAGAAGTTTGGGGTCAAAGTCCGAAGCATGACTAAATAATGACTACGAATTTAGAAACGCCCGGTAAGCTTCAGTTAAAATCTTTTTTGAAAGATCTAAATCAGCTGTTACGCTTACCGACCCAAAATAAGTATAAACGTATTTGTATCCCCGAATATCCATTCGATCATCAGCTGCTGACAGCAAGCCCAATTTATCGACAAAGTCGCAACTCGTATCGAAAACTGGGGGGAGTTTTTAGTCCTCGTGTTACTTCCACGATGCGCGGACTCAGTGCTCAAGATTTATTTAAAAATGAAATTGATTTCACGCCGTCACTTTCCGAAATGGTCTGGTTTGCATCTCACCCCGATGATGTCGTGGACCCTAACGAAGAATACGTTGCCTTATCGCGATTCAGCGAAATATCTGTTTTTCACGAACAGAACCACCGGGTCATTTGGCAGCTTCTTCCGCCTGCACCCAGCGAAAAGCGAGACCTTTGCCGTTATTTAAACTTTGCAGAAAGTCTTGTAGTTACGTTAGATCTCGCACTAGGTGATGAACTGGGTCTAAAAGTCTCGCCAGTTTTTGAGCGCATGAAAGTGATTTACCGGGACGGCGGAAGATCACCTTATAAAAAAGCTTCGAAGAAAGTTTATCGTCAGTATTTACTTTCGCTTTTGTGCGCCACTTATTTTATTTTGGAACTTATCCATACCGACGATATCTTAAAGGCTCTTGATTACATTTTCCCAGGTCAAAAAAAAATGAATCGACTGGCTTTTCTTCGCAGCCTAGAAATTAACGAACTTTTCACGCGCGTAACAAATCCACTCTGGCAAGAGCGTTACTGGAAAATCGCCGCGGTCAAATTAAAAAAACTTCAAGTGCATTCCGCAGAACAAACTCTTTACTTGCCTGAAGATCCTTTAGATCTCGAGGAAGAATTTGTCATTGCCGCAAGAATCTTTGATTATTACGGGATTTAAATCCGCCTCAGATATTTAATTCTTTGTTGTGTATTTCGCATGAATTTTGGCAAGAGTTCCGTCTTGAACCATACCCTCAAAGGCCGTCTGCCATTTTTTAACTAGCGCATCGTCTGTTTGCTTTGAAACGGCGATGTATAATTCTTGTTTTTTAACGGTGTAGCCGACTTGAAAATCATCTACATTTAATTTCTCGGCCTCGATCGTAATTTTGTAATCTATTAAGGCCGAAATCCACATATCGATACGACCAGCTAACAGTTTTTTGGGATTTAAACTATCATCAATAACCGTTTCTAAGTTTTTAAATCCGATCGATTTTAAATACTGCTCTTTAGAATCATCTTGATATGTTCCAATTAGCGCCACTTTTTTAGCATCCTCGATAGACTGAATCTTTAACGGCGATTTCTTTTTTACGATAAAGACCCAATCTTTTCTTGCAATGGGGCCAATCCACTTGAACAAATTTTCGCGCGGCTCGATTCTAGAGGTGCTGAACAGCGCAATATTGGGTTCTCGCTGTAAAAGGTCGTAAGCCCTGGCCCAAGGTAACACTTCGATTTTGGTGGTCAGTTTAAGGCGTTTCATAATTTCACGGACGACATCAATGGACTGGCCAACAAGCTGGCCTTCTTTAAGATAGTTTAAAGCCGGCTTATCCTCTGTTAAAACCCTTAATTCGGCCGCAGATAGAAACGAACTAAAAAAAAATGTTATCGTAAGGAAAATTTTAATCATACGGATCCCTTCAAGTTTTCTTCATGCTGGATAGACTGGCTTTGAATTCAGTCAAAACCCATTCCCTTTTTCATATTAAAAGCATAATCGCAGACTCGCTAAAAATTAATCAAGTTAAAATATGCTAAAAACTTGGAGGCGACGTTCAGCTGGTGTTGACACCTTTTTTTAATTCATTGACCCTATGAGCCTAGGAGAAATTATGAAAATCTTAATCCAAGCACTCGGTGTTTTATTATTCACGACTTTAGCGACAGCCAAAGAATATAAGGCCGTGGTTCTTGATTTTCTTCCTATCGACGGTCAGAACAGCTCGGGTAAATTTGCCGGAGTTCAAGTGGAACTTACCGAGGCCGTTTGTAAAAAATTAAAGTACACTTGTAAATTTGAATTACTGCCCATTCGCCGTGCCGAGGAAATGATGGCTAAAGGCGAAGCCGATTTTATGTTGGGGCTTGCCGTCAGTCCTCAACGCAAAGAAATTGGCTATTTCAGCCCGATGTTAACATCATCGGCCTACACGTTTTTTGCGAAGGCAGGAGCAGCTAAAAAGTATAAAGCTTTAGCCGATGTCGCCGGAAGCACTGTTGGTGTTCACGGTCCTAGCGGCACGCAACGTAGTCTAGAAAGCCTAAATGCAAAAGTAAGCAATAAAATTAAAATTGAAATGGAACCCGTAACGGATGTTCCGTTTAAGAAATTAGCTGGTGATCGCTATGGTGATAATGGCTTAGTTTATTCTAACCGAGCCGTGGGAACCTACATGGTTCAAAAAATGAAAATTCCATTAGAGCCCGTTTCCTTTGATACCGAAAAGCTTCACCACGGAGTTCTGTTATCCAAAAAGAGTTTTACTGCGGACGAGTATAAAAAGGTATGGACTGCTTTCAAAGAAGTGATGGATTCACCCGAAGGTAAGAAAATCTATTCGAATTGGCCCGTGGATAAATACGATGGCCCCGCTGAGAGCGCACCGTAATTAAGCCAATATTTAGCTGACTGATTTCTAGATTACTGATTTCTAGATTACTGATTTCTTAAAATTGAATTACGGCTTATTGCAAATAAGTAAGTACACGGTCGAATTATCATATTCGTTACACTTAACTCCAGCCGTTGAAGTTAAACGGGATAAAAAAATCTTTTTTGATTCCGCTTGAAACAGGGTTGGGTTTTGCATCGCCGAATAAGCTTGTATCGGATTGTTAACTTCAGTCTTAGATCCGCAAGCGATGACGAAACTTGGTGAAACCTCTTTCATAATCTGCAAAATACATGCGTCATTGCCCGACATGTCGTACGTTGCATCCGCAGCGGCAACAGCATTTAAAGACAAACCCAAAGCCATACCCATTAAACCTAAAGCTAATTTCATAAAATCTCCTATTTCTTTCATTTTAGTTTTTTGCTAGAGATTGATTATCACAGCTTCAGAAATATCAATAATCTCATTTTTTTTGATGATAAGACTTTCATAACCGACAAAACTTTGGTCACTCCGCCAATTTACTTTTAGAAATCGGGATTCCTTTTTGAATGCAGTCGCTTTTAGCAAATTCTCTTTGACGATTCAGGCAACTCGACCAACACTAATCGAAGAATGAACGCTTTAGTTTTGCTAGACTAAGACCAACACGAGGTGAATTCCATGGAAGCTAAGAAAAAAATCAGTATCCCTTTATATTTTGCAGTTTTTTTTGCGATTATTTTAGGGGCTATCTTAGGGTACGTTGACCCTGAATTAGCAGTAAAGCTTAAACCCTTAGGCGATGGGTTCATCGCCCTTATAAAAATGCTGATTAGTCCGGTCATTTTTTGCACCGTCGTCCTGGGGATCGTCGGCGCCGGCGATATGCGTAAAGTGGGGCGCGTGGGCGGTAAAGCATTACTGTACTTTGAAGTGGTTTCAACGCTGGCTTTGATCATTGGTCTGAGCGTGATGAATTTCGTGCGCCCCGGCGATGGTTTCAATATCGACCCCGCGTCACTGGATACAAAATCTGTTTCCGAATTTGCAACCAAGGCCACGCAGCAAAGTGCCGTCGATTTTATTATGCACGTGATTCCTAAATCGGCTCTAGACGCGTTTACGGGTTCAGGCGATCTACTCCAGGTTTTATTGATCGCCATTTTATTTGGTTACGGAATGATGAAAATGGGCAAAGTTGGAAAAAGCGTTCATTATTTTATCGAAGAATGCTCGCATATTTTCTTCGCCATGATGAATGCCATCATGAAGTTAGCCCCGATTGGTGCTGGCGGAGCGATGGCCTTCACCATTGGTAAGTTTGGGATCGGGGCCTTAAAACCCTTGGCGGCACTCATGGGCACCTTCTACCTGACGTGTATTCTTTTTGTAATTATTGTCTTGGGTATCATTGCAAAATTAGTCGGATTTAATATTTTTCGATTTATCTTATACATTAAGGCTGAACTGCTAACGGTTTTAGGAACTTCGTCTTCAGAATCTGGCTTGATCCCGCTCATGGAAAAACTTGAAAAATTGGGGTGTTCAAAGTCGGTTGTAGGTTTAGTTATACCTACCGGATATTCTTTTAATTTAGATGGAACGAATATTTATTTAACGATGGCCGCGTTATTTATCGCGCAGGCCTTAAATATTCCCCTGAGTTTAACTCAGCAGCTGACTTTACTAGGAGTGGCTATTCTGACATCTAAAGGGGCTTCGGGAGTCACCGGAGCCGGATTTATTACTCTGGCCGCAACCATCGCCATCATTCCTTCAATTCCTGTGGCCGGCTTAGCTTTAATCTTGGGAATCGATCGGTTTATGTCGGAAGCCCGCGCGCTCACAAATTTTGTGGGTAACGGAGTCGCTGCCATAGTCGTGGCGAAATGGGAAAATGAATTGAACACGGAAACATTAAATCGCGAACTGAAATCCCGTTAAAGGATTTCTGTCCGCTTGTTTTTTTTGGAAAATAATTATTTAAATCTATTGGACTACTAAAAAGTCGCTCGGTAATAGCAATGGCAGTACGGGTACGCGACTGAAAACAGGATCGAAAGCAAAAGTAAAACTTGAAAGGCTCATCAAGATTGCTTCGGAAATAATGACTCCCGTAAATTGTCCAGTGTAGCGAGAATCAACGCGCGGAGAATTCAACATTAATCTTTCGTAATGAACTTCTCGTGGTAAAGTGCCCACTGCGGGAGTCCGGCACGATGCATCTTGGAACCCATTTAAGCTTTGAGCTACTGTCCGCATCAAGTCAGGGCTTGGCAGACCCGTGCGAGTTTGAGCTTGATGGC
>JAYTHR010000279.1:0-1246 GCA_043732425.1 Bdellovibrionales bacterium | reverse complement strand
GTTCACTCTGTAAATAAAAAAAGAGTCTCACAATGAGACTCTTTTTTTATTTAAAATTATTTATTTTTTCGGCTGTCAAAAGTTTTTTCAGTCACATCTTGAGACACTTCAATAAGTCCTTGATATCATAAGCTTAATTAAAGTGCTTCTGGAATGAAACTTGGCATCACTCTAGCACTACATCTAGATAACGATTTACGAATAGAACAACTTAATTAAGGGAGACTCTATGAAAGCTTTTTTAATCGCCGCACTTCTGACAATCACAAGCATCTCATCGGTATCATTTGCTTGCGATCGAAATAAACAAAAGAATCAGGGCCCAGGTTCACGCTTAGAATCCGATTCATCTAATTTTTATACTCAGATGCAAAATCGAAATGCGGCTGCAAAAGATAATTCAGTGTCTAGTACTGGATTTACGAAAAGCCAGCACTAATTTAAATATATTAAATATCTTCGTCTTTCTGAAATGATTTTTTAGAAGATGTATGATCCATTTTTTCTTGAACAAAAGCCTTAGTGAAAACTAAGGCTTCTTTTGCGGCTTTCACACCACCCGCGGCAGCCTGTTGCATGAAATGCGCTGGCGCTGAATGTGTTAAAAAAACTTCGACTTTAGATTCGACCGTCAATCCATCCGTTTGCACCTGAGATAACATCATCAGCAAGCAAGCGAATAAAAAACATTTCATAACAAATTTAAACTCATCCATTTTGAACCTCACTGTAATTCACGGATAGGCGACTTAGGGCTGATAAAAGCTGTTCTCGACTAAAAGGCTTAGTTAAATATTCGATCGCCCCCAAAGACTTCGCTTGATCAATAATACTTTGCTCGTTCATTGATGAAACCACCAAGAATCGACTGTGCGGCGACAAAGAGTGCGATTCTCGTAAGACATCAAGTCCATTTTTCAAAGGCAGAATCAGGTCTAAAATAACAATATCAGGCTGGAAGGCTTCAATTTTATTTAAAGCATCAATACCGTCTGCAGCTTCACCAACTATTTCGTAAGGCTCGGCTTGCAAATTGTAGCGATATATTTCTCGGATATAAGTCACATCTTCGACAATTAGGCATTTCAACTTCATACTTATATTTTATACTTGAAACAGTCCTGAAACAATTGTGGAGACTATATTTTTAAATCAAGCTGGTCCTTAAGACGCCTGTCTTAAGTCTAGTCTAATGGACGTAAGCAGAAAAAAAAGTGAACATAATATATGTCGAACTTCATGAGCC
>JAYTHR010000278.1:0-1246 GCA_043732425.1 Bdellovibrionales bacterium | reverse complement strand
GCTTTTTCTGGTTGCGCAAATGTTGCGCCGCCAGGTGATCACTGAAATGCTGCTTCAACTCCAGGCTTTTTGCTAAACGTGCGATCTGCTCTGTGGTTGCTTGAGAATTCACCTAGCGAAAATAGGACGCCTGGCTGCCAAGAGCAATCAAAAATTGATAAAACTCTACAAATAGAGCGAATCCAGCGAACCAAGTTGCTTGAAATAGAAATAAAAAAAGACTTAGCCGTCCCAAGGGTGCTCCCCGCTCTAAAAAACCTTTCAAAAGGGGACATCTGACTCTTTTTCTGAGAAAAAAAAGGGGCATAAGTGCTCCGAACCACCCTGTCTTGACGCTTTCGGTTCAAGGGATTAGTCAGAGCCTCCCCGGGTGATCGTCTGCTGCCTAATGTGGTGAGGTGACGAAGCCGGCCTCGCTGAGACCTTTTTGGGTTATTTCACAACTTTATGAGCGGATACTTTTGCGCGGGTATTCCATGAACTTCAACGGAGGAAAAGCCACCCTATTTTTTTTGCACAATTGTAATTTTTTTTGTGCTCATCTTCTTTTTTTCCTTAGACACCGTTTAGAAAAATTTTAAATAAAATAAATTATTAAATTCATTTATGTCTTTCAGATATCAAACAAGAAAAGCGCACATGATTCCCCCGACTTGCACTCTATCAGAAAAAAAATGAAAACTGATCCAAAAAATTTTTACTCCTGAAATTGAAACTGGCAAGGGAACGGAAAGGGGGCGACCCCACGCAGACCTGCGAAAAATTCTTTGTGGCTTGCTGTTTTGGATTCGATCAGGATGCCAATGGGATCTGGTTCCAAGGCAGTTTGGCAGCCGCACCAGTCTTAATAAATATCTAAAAAAGTGGGTAAGCGCCGGTTTTTTTGATCAACTCATGGAAGAGGCACTGCAATTGTACGATGAGACACTCGGCATAGATTGGTCTTTCCAATCGATCGATGGGTCCTTAAAACAGGCTCCCGGATGTTCTAAAAATACTGGAAAAAACCCAACAGATCGGTGCCGAGCCGGAATCAAGCATATAATCTTAGGGCGCTTAAAAAAATAAATGGTGAAATTTTTCAATTTTAATAATAAGTTGATCCTCATGATAAAAGAATGGTACAAATCAGTCCAAAAAATCAATCTTATTCTCCCATATCTCAATGAAAAACAAAAGCGAATTTTAATTGCTGCTGAGGCAAAATTTTTGGGTCAAGGAGCTATTTCATTTCTTTCTGTTCAGT
>JAYTHR010000277.1:0-4469 GCA_043732425.1 Bdellovibrionales bacterium | reverse complement strand
CTAAACCCAATAAAACCCCTATCATCAGGGGTAAACATACCGTTCTTTTCTGTAACGTCTTCATAATCTGACTCCTTTTGTGTTGAAATGAAAGTGGTGCCTTGCCAGCATCAAATTTCCCTTAGACATGACTAAAATTGCAAGTTGTATACCGATAGCGGAATTTTGCTTAAAACAGACCTCTCAAAAACAGTCGTCCCGACATTCGGGACGTTTACTTGTACGAGGGTGCAATCCCAAAAATATGGCTGAACGGAGCTGCGATACGCTGAGCCTCAAGTACTTCTGCGCGTCTTTTTGCCATGCCTAGATGGCTGCGCGACTGATTACTTTCCTTGATACCTTATCGATGATGGCTCCCGAAAATCCATCGCAACAGCGCGTTCCTCCCGAGTCTTCTGGGCTTCGTGTTTATACTCGAGTATTCGTTAGTTTACGTCTCATCCTTAAAATTTACCGATACCCCCGAATCTTGCCGACTCTCACGCTCGAGAAAATTTCCCGCACTACCCAACACCTTTCTCCTGCGGAAACATTTGCGCTGCTGTATTTCTAGGTCACCATTGCGAAGTTAGGATAGCGGATGATCGGCACCGATGATATTCTAGCAGTGGCTGAGCGAAATTTTTTCTCGATTTGAGTCGAAGTCTGTGGCTCTTGGAAAACTATTGTCTTCTGCGCAAGTAAACGTGCCGTATCGACGGCACGACCGTATATTATGAATGGTGGAAGCCTTGCTGAACTTCAAAGCTTGTTAGGGCACTCAAGCCCAATGATGACTTTGAAATATGCCCACTTAACACCGGGGTTTTTAGAGAAAAAAGCTGGTGTAGTCTCATTTTCAATTACAAAACAAAATGTATTACCTTTGAGAAAAGTAAAATGAAATTTGAAGATCTGCCCAGGACTTTTTTTCGCCGCGCCCAGGACTTTTGATGATTTTGTATTTTCACTGGGGGATAGGTGGGGGATTGAAGAAAAAAAATCCTCAAAAAAATTTCTTTTTTGAGGATTTTTAAAAACTGTAACTGCTTAATTTTTCTAGTGATTTGGTGCCCTGGGCCGGACTTGAACCGGCACGCCCCATTCCTGGAAGCTCAGGATTTTAAGTCCTGTGCGTCTACCAATTTCGCCACCAGGGCACTGATGTTATTGAAAGAAAAATTAAGTTAAACTTTTCGAAAAACCTTGTCACGGCTTTTTCGTAAAAATCAAAGTGGGTTCCTTGCCCGCCTTTTGATTGACTCTACTTTGATCTCATTGAATGATTTTTGGCTGTGTCAGCAACCATCAAAATTGAATTCAAAAATACATTTAAATCTGGCTTTTTGCTGGTTTTTTCAGCGCTTCTTGTGGCGACCCTAGTAGATCAATTACTTAGTAAGCAGATTGAAGACGCGATCCAATCCCCGAACGGTTTATCGAACGCGATTTGGTTTTGGGGAGCCTTGTCATTAGCATCGTCTTTATTTTTTCCGCTGCTGCTGTCCCTACTTTGCTGTCACGCCTTAACTAGCCCGCAGGCCACGGTGACTGATTTTTTAAAAAATAAACTTGAACTAGGCCTAATCGAAACTTTGCGCGGTTGGGGAAAAGCTTTTGCTTGGTGCTTCGTTTTTATTATTCCGGGATTAATTAAGTACACGTATTACTTACTAGCACCGTTTGTCGTTATGTTTTCTAAAAAATATGAAAACGGTGAAGTCGATGCTCTGGAACATTCCCGCACGATTGCGAAATTATTTTGGTGGAAATTAAATCTTTGGTTAACCCTTTTTTATTTTCTGATTCCGCTAGCGACGTCAACTTTCTTAGATGAACATCGTATTTTTAAACTTCATCCCTACCAAGCCGCTGTTTGCGTGTTGCTGGAAACGGTTCTAGTTTTTGCATTTCATTTTTTAATACTGAAATCTTTTCTTCAAGTTTTACAACTGGTGGAACCCCCAACCCCGGCTATAATTCAGACAAATCAAACGGATCTTGCGCTAAAGGAGCCCCATGGCACTGATGTTTAATTGGAAAAAAATAAAAGACCGCGACCACGGCCTTACTTTTGACGACGTGCTGATCATGCCTAATAAATCAGAAGTACGTTCGCGCCGTGACCCTGATTTGAAATCACGCTTAACCAAAACGAAATTCATTGCGACGCCGATCATCTCGGCCAACATGGACACCGTGACCGAATCTAAAATGGCGATCGCCATGAACAAAGTGGGTGGCCTGGGCGTTTTACATCGCTTTATGAATATCGATCAGCAAGTCGCTGAGATCCTGAAAGTGAAAGAATCCGGAGCCGAAATTATTTCTGCCAGCATCGGTGTGAATGCTGATTTTAAAGAGCGCGCCGAAGCCGTCGTTAAAGCGGGAGTTAATTTAATGACGATCGATATCGCCCACGGCCATTCGATTCAAATGATGGAAACTTTAAAATGGCTAAAAGATAAATTTGCAAACCTTGAAGTCATCGCCGGAAATTTAGCGACGCCGGATGCTGCTGTTGATTTGATCGAAGCTGGTGCGGACGCGATCAAAGTGGGTATCGGTCCCGGCTCGATGTGCACGACACGAATTATCACTGGGTGTGGAGTTCCGCAGTTAACGGCGATCGCGTTATGCGCCGAAGCCGCAGAACCTTATGGTGTGCCGATCATCGCCGACGGAGGCATTCGTACCAGTGGCGACATGGTGAAAGCCTTCTGCGCTGGCGCCAGCACCATAATGCTGGGAAGTATGTTGTCGGGAACAATGGAAACTCCGGGTGATATCGTGAATGGTAAAAAACAGTACCGCGGAATGGCTTCTAAAAAAGCGCAAGTTTCTTGGCGCGGTGATATGCCGCTTGGAATGGCTCCTGAAGGTGAATCGACTTTCGTGACCGTCAAGGGCCACGTCGAAGATGTTATTTTAGAACTGACTGGCGGAATTCGTAGCGGCATGACTTACCTCAACGCGACAACCATCGAAGACATGAAGCTACGCGCCCTTTTCATGGAGATGTCGTCGAATGGGATTCGCGAATCCAGAGCGCACGGAGTTCCTAGTTAATGTTAAAAAACGAAACCGTGAATTCTACGACGGCCTCTGAGCGAGCGATCGGAGTGTTTGATTCGGGTATTGGTGGAATGACAGTTCTGAAAGAATTGATTCGCGCTTTTCCTAATGAAAATTTTATTTATTTAGGCGATACGGCGCGCCTTCCTTATGGTTCAAAATCGCCCGAGACTGTTCGCAACTATTCCGTTCAGAATATGAATTTTCTGGTTCGCAAAAATGTTAAAGCTATTGTGATTGCCTGCAACACCGCTTCGACTCAAGCGACTGAAACTGATTATGAAAATATTCCGGTTTATAATGTGATTGCTCCGGGCGCTTTTAAAGCGAGTCAAACTACGAAGAATGCGAAGATCGCAGTCCTCGCAACAAGAGCTACAATAAAATCAGAAAGCTATACTGTAAAAATCAAACAGCATCTTCCCGAGGCCACCGTTTTCTCGCAGGCCTGTCCTTTGTTTGTGCCACTGGCCGAAGAGGGCTGGCATGATGACCCGATTACGAACTTAATCGCCTACCGGTACCTTCAACATTTGAAGGCTGCCGACGTGGACACCGTTGTTTTGGGATGCACTCATTATCCATTATTAAAAATCGCGATTGCTAAAGTCTTCGGTTCTTTCGTAACCCTGATCGATTCCGGAGAAGCTGTTGCCGAGCAGTTAAAAATTGATTTCGATCATCAACGGCTATTACCGCATTTAGAAACAGCAGAATCTGAAGAGCGACAACATCCGCAGTTACAGATTTATTTGACTGATTCTGCCGAGCAGTTCGAAAAACTAAGCCTTCATCTATTGTCTGAGGTAACGCGGATAACACCTCGTTTTGAGACAGTTTCCGTCCTTTGACCACTTCGTTGACAGCGCTTAGCTTTTTTTAGGACTTCAAAAGCAATTCAACCCGAACATACCGATTTTTCGTTGCGGCATATCTTCTGCTAAGTCTTTCAACAGAGGATGTACATGGCTCAAGAAAAAGGTCTGTTGAAGACTCCATTCAAATTTGTTTTTAGAACTTCAGTCAGCTTACTGCTGTTCGGTCTTATTCAAAGCTGTGCGCCGCGGTCGCCCGAATCCGCATTGATAAAGCCTAATCCTGAAGTTTCGGTTCCGACAAAGCCCAGCAGCGTGATGGACACGATCAATTACGATTTAATTCCAACGTATCACCCAGAATTACGTCCCAAAAATGTGAACTTGAAATATGAAAAGCCCGTCGCTGAAATCAAAACCCCCCAGGCGATCATTCACTTAAACCAGGTTCGCATGTCCAAAGTATCGATGACTTTCGACGCCGCGACCAATAAGGTCAGCGTCAAAGGTCAGGTCGAAATTATCGGAGATAACGGAAAAGTTCTAGCCGAGAATTCCTTCTTGATATCGGGAACGCAGAAGCCGACTGAGGCTAGC
>JAYTHR010000276.1:0-1247 GCA_043732425.1 Bdellovibrionales bacterium | reverse complement strand
GCCGTCGCCAAGGCGCCTCGGCCCGAATCACCCGCCATCGCGGCTGAGCTTAAGGAATAGCTCATTAAATCGCTAAGTCCGTAAATTCCCACTTTGCGATCGGCAAGATAGATCGGTTGATTTGAAAGAACTCCAAGATTTGATAAGTTCGATAGACTGGCAACGTCGGCGACCAGGCTTGGATTTTTGCCGCTGCCATTTCCCGTTTTCATCATTTGTGCCGCTGCCGCGTGGCCGTTGTCATTTTCAGAAAGAAAAATTCCGCGGATCACAGAAAAATCAGCCAGATACTGGCGTAAGGGTATTAAGGCGGGACCATAATTAACGGCGCCAACTTTAAAAACATCGCTTTCAGGATACTCGATAAAATAATCCGTCGGATCAGGGCGTTGAGATTCCGTCCAAGGATCTAAAGATAAACTGACATCCCAGCCGCTCGCGATGCTGATCATCAGCAAATATTTCCCTTGGGTTGCAGCATCCGTCGTCAAAGCATGAGCCCACGAAGGCAGTAGGCCGACCAATGAACCTAGGGTCAATGAAGCCCCGCTCGTTTTTAAAAAATGGCGTCGATCCATAATCACCTCAGTAAGATATAAATTCATCCCGTAACATCAGATTCATTTCAAGATTTCTTAAAAATTCCAGAAAGAAACCATTCGAATTTTTTAGCGTGCTTAATAATTTATTTCGAAACTCCACCGGATTCGTAATGTACCCGTACTGCACAACAACTTCATCAGGACCCAGAATGCGATCCATGTGGTATTCAATAATGGAATTTAAAATTTGATCCGAAAAATAAGTTGTTGGTAGGATTTGAACGGGCCGAGTAGGATTCGTTACAACCCACTTGTTGTAATCTTCAAGTCCGGGTCCTACGTGCAAAGCTAAATTCAACGGATGATCACCTGTGTTGGTGAATTCTTGGAGGGAACTCGACTGCAGACAAGCTTGATACCACTTTGCGAATGCCGAGGTGGGTTCAGAGTAAATAGAATGTCCTGTCACGGCATCGATCAAACCAGTCGCGGCCTGCGTTTGATCCGAAATAGCGCACGCACCTAAGTCTTTTTCTTTGTGAAAAGCAGTTGGGAAAAGGCTTAAAATCTTCGATCTGATTTCATGACCGTTTTGGTAGCGTAAACTCGTCTGCTGAAAATCTGCCGAAGCTATTGTTGTGAGAAGCAAAGTAAATAAAATATATTTCACGGAGCCACCATTCTTTTACCGGCTTCATCCGGTGC
>JAYTHR010000275.1:0-1248 GCA_043732425.1 Bdellovibrionales bacterium | reverse complement strand
TGATTCTGTCGATTCTTTCGACAGCCGTGGAATCAATACAAAATGGTTTTTTCCCCGTTAGCACCAAAGCCATCAGAGTTAAATACAAAATAAAAATCAATCCCCATGAAAGGAATTTCCGTTGGAAAATAATCATATTCGTTTTTAAAGCAAAACCAAGGCCCAACGGTAATTTTTGAAAATCAAACCTTTAATAGTCCGATGCGACCCACTTGCGAAGACAAAGGATGGTCCATTTGCGGTTGCAGCCAACGATTTGTTTCGATCAGTTTTTCAAGGCTTAGCCCAGTTTTTACATTCATTCCATCGAACATATAGACGACGTCTTCTGTGGCTACGTTTCCCGATGCTCCCGGAGCGTACGGACAGCCGCCTAAACCACCAATACTGGAATCAAAAGTTTTTATACCGCTTTCATACGCTGCTAGTATATTTGCAAGGGCCTGGCTACGGGTATTGTGAAAATGACCCGCCAGCTTCTTGGCCGGAATCACTTTCTGCAATTTTTTAAAAAGAGATTTAACCTGACCCACATGGGCCACCCCTATGGTATCACCAATAGATATTTCATAAACACCTAGTTGGTGCATACGCTGAGCAAGCTCAACCACTTTTCGCTCAGAAACAGCACCGTCAAAAGGACAGCCAAAGCAAACAGATAAATAGCCGCGCACTTTCATTTTATGCTTTTTTGCTAACTTTAGAATGGGTTCGAAGCGTTGAAAACTTTCTTCGATCGTGCAGTTCGTATTTTCTTTAGAAAAACCTTCCGAGCACGCTGCAAAAATAGCGATCTCACGAATATTTGTCGAGACCGCATCCAACATACCTTTTTCATTAGGGACTAAAACACTGGCTGAAAAGTTTTTTTTATTCAGCTGACTTCTTAAAAACTGCTCGACCAAGTCTTTCGTAGCCGCCATCTGGGGAACCCATTTCGGGGAAACAAACGCACCCAGCTCAAAGTTTTCAACACCGCTGGCGATCAATCGCTGCAGCAAATCGAGTCGCTGCTGCACGGATAAATTTGTGGTTTCGTTCTGAAGACCGTCTCGCAAACCAACTTCAACTATTTTTACTGATTTCAAAGCTTACACTCCTGGCTCAGTTGATTTTTGCAAAACAAGGTGAATCAGCATTTGTCCCAAGGTCACCTGTTGGTCGACATGAACATTTACTTTTTCAACCGTGGTGTCCAAATCTGACTTCAAGGTGTATTCCATTTTCATGGCTTCCATCACCAGTAAA
>JAYTHR010000274.1:0-1249 GCA_043732425.1 Bdellovibrionales bacterium | reverse complement strand
TTGAAAAAGGCGAGCGAGAAATTGTACGTTCAATGCTTTTATCGCCACTTGGAACTTTTGAAATTATTAATTTAGGTAAGCGCTTAGATGAAGGCCGTATTAAAGTAAAGTCAATTTTTCGCGGCTTAGAAGATGAAGATACTCAGTATGATGAAAAAGAGTATATCGAAAAAATTCATCAGCTGATTAGCATCGTTAAAAAATACCAGGCAGATACAGAAAATTATTTTGTGCAACTTCGTGACGAAAACTTAAATCCAAATGTGCGCGTTAAGACAATGGATGAAGTTAAAATTCTAAATGAAGGATTGATGTCTAATTTCGAATCCATCAACTTTAATCGTAAAACAATTAACCGCGTAGTTATTAAATTTAAAAATTTAGTGAATCGCATGGGCTCATTACGTCGCCGCATACGCGACGGAATAGAAAAAACGTATTCAAAAGATGTTAGTTCGTTGATTGAACGCATGAAGCTGGTTGAGACGAATGAAAAAGAATTAACAAAAATGACTCGCGATACAGGGTTATCTTTTGGTCGCTACCGTTCGTATGCGATGCAAGCTCAAGAAGCTGAAGTTCGTCTAAAGCGTCTTCACTTCGATACGGAAATGAATTTTAAATGGGTTCAAGAAACCTATACGGCCATCTGGAAAGGTGAACGTGAAGCTGACGCCGCAAAGTCAGAACTAGTCGAAGCCAATTTACGACTCGTGGTTTCTATTGCTAAAAAATATACAAATCGTGGATTGCAGTTCTTGGATTTAATTCAAGAAGGTAACATCGGTTTAATGAAAGCCGTTGATAAATTTGAATACCGTCGTGGATACAAATTTTCAACTTATGCGACATGGTGGATTCGTCAGGCAATTACGCGGGCAATAGCTGACCAGGCACGAACTATTCGTATTCCGGTTCACATGATCGAGACCATTAATAAATTGGTTCGTACGCAGCGTTTGTTAATTCAGGAATTAGGTCGCGAGGCGACTCCTGAAGAAATCGCAGCAAAAATGGACATGGCCGTTGATAAAGTTCGTAAAGTATTAAAAATTGCTAAAGAGCCTATCAGTTTAGAAACTCCGGTGGGTGAAGAAGAAGACTCTCACTTGGGCGATTTTATTGAAGATAAAAAAGTAATTAGTCCGGCAGAGGCCATCGTGAACTTGAATTTAGCTGAGCAAACTCGTCGCGTTTTATCGACGCTAACTCCGCGAGAAGAAAAAGTTTTGCGTATGCGTTTCGGAAT
>JAYTHR010000273.1:0-4490 GCA_043732425.1 Bdellovibrionales bacterium | reverse complement strand
TACGTAATGAATTGCGTAGCTCTTTTCGATCGATAATAAGCAACTTGCCCAAGAATAACCAACGCCAAATCCAGATAGTATAATCTTCGTTTTTTCTGACTCGGCTGGGTGCTGTTGATCCGATCTGCCCCGTAATTGCTGGTCCAGGCCTGCGAGCGCAATGGGAATAGTCGATGAAACAGTATTTCCACAATACTTTAGGGCAATAACAAGTTTTTCAGCGGGAATTCCAATTTTTTTTGCGAGCTTTTCAAGCATAAATGAGTTGGCTTGGTGCAATATGAAATGATCAATCTCGTCGAGACTAACTTGGGCTTTTTCGCAAACGGTCTGTATTGATTTTGGCACTTCACGCAGCGCAAAATTTAGAATTTCTGGCCCATCCATATGCAAAAACGAAGCGCGATCGTTTTTATCAAATCCGGGAAATCTCATTCCCCCACGTTCGACAATAAGATTCTTAGCGCCAGCGCCGTCAGTCCCAAAAGCGAAAAAGTTAAATGCGCGTTGCGGCCGGTTCGAAGAACTGATCCATGTGACCGCCGCCCCATCACCAAAGAGAGTCCTATTACCGCGGTCATCTGGGTGTAAAAAATGACTGTAAGATTCAGCAGTGATCAACAAGATATTTTCAGCCTGATGACTTTCAATCAAACCTTTCGCGATCGATAGTCCATATATATAACCTGAACAACCAAGATTAAAGTCAAACGCTCCGCAAGTTTTGGGAAGGTTCAGCCGATCCTGAAGGATACAAGCCGTGGTTGGCAAAATGTAGTCAGGGCTTTGAGTGCACAATATGAGATAATCAATTTTATCTCGCGCAATCAAATCATAAGAAAAAAACTTCTCGGCAGCGAGAAAGCCTAGATCTCCAGAGGTTTGATTTTTTTGTACGACTCGCCGACTTTTAATCCCTAGCTTCGCAAAAATCTTCTCTGGCGTCCAGTCTGGGAAAATTGTGGACAACTCAGTATTGCTAAGGCTGGTATCTGGCAGGTAATAGGTAATTGCGCGAAGGTCAGCAAATCTTGTTTGTGAGTTAGGCATCTATTGCTCTCGCGAAGATTCATCTGAAGCGAGGTCAAGCCTATCTGCGCAAAACGATTCAGTCACGAAATAGGCCGGCCGGCGACTCACTCCGTTGAAAACCCGCCTTAAATATTCACCAATTATCCCAAGGGCGATCAAATTTAGACTTCCGATAAAAAAAACAGTCACGATGGTCGCGGTAAAGCCTAGAGGGACTTCGAAAAAAAGCCTACGTGCAATAAAGAAGAGACCTAAACAAAGGCTCGCAACAGATCCGAGAACGCCGAGGTAAGAAACTACCTTTAGCGGCAACGAAGTGAAGTTAAAAAGCAAATGGAGAGCCATTTTTATCAGGCGCGAGGTCGTATAGCCTGAGCTCCCTTGAGCGCGTGGTCGGTGACTGACGAGCACTCTAGAAATGGAATTCGTATTCCAGAAAAGAAGTCCGTCCAAAAAAGTCGTATCGTAAACATGTTGCGCGATCTTTCTCGCCAAGTCACCCTTAATCAAGCGGAAAGAACTTCCTCGTCCGTCAGTATTAAAACTAAATGAAACAAGCTTTTCTACTAAGTAACTTCCGGCATTGCGATAAAGAGAATGCTTTTTGTCACCGAAAACACCGTACACAACGTCCGAACCAATGGCTTGTTGGGCATTTAACAGTTTAGGGATCTCCTCTGGGAGGAGCTGTAAATCGTCGTCGATTGTAACAACAAACTGCCCCTTGGATTGTTGAAATCCGCATAAGGTTGCATTGTGCTGCCCAAAATTTTTTGCAAGCCTAAAAGTTTTCACCTTTCCAGGAAATAAAATCGCCAAGCCTTTCATTTTTGACCAGCTCGTGTCGGTGCTAGAATCATCGACAAGAATAATTTCGAAATCAAAGTCCGTTAATGAATTCACTAAACGACTTACCAATTCATCGAGAGTTCTTTGAGCATTGTAAACCGGAACGACAACTGAAAGAGTTTTCATGAGGTTGCAAGTTTCGGTTTCACGTCAAGAAACCTCTCGATCAAAATCTTCTTTTTGAGATAGTTCTTCTTCGAAAGCTGCAGATTTAAAATATCACTGGTGCTTATAACTTCGAAACCAAGCGAAAGGTTGTACCGCAGGGCACGAATATTACCTGCGATTATCTTTCCAGAAACGGTCTCTAATTGCAGCGTGAAAAAAGCGTGATCTAAAATGTTAAGACTCGCACCATAAGAGAAGTTAGAGTTCTGACTTTCGATGTCATGTAAGAACATGCCGGCTTCCGCGTTTTTCCCAGGTAAATCGATGCCTTTCAAATTAGCCATCCCGATAGGGCCGATGCTAGTCATGATTAGCATGTACAGTTCTCGGACGGGATCAAGATTCCGAAACCAATTTTGCTGCTGCTTCAGCGTGATAATTTCGCGATAAATCATGGTGTTCGCGATATGGGGCGAATTCCGCCATCCCCGGAGCAGCTCCAAGTCACTTGCCTGCAGTGACTCAAGAACAATGCCGTAGTTATCTAGCTTCATCATAGGCCTCCCTTCTTATTATGGATGAAACCGTAAGAAAGTAAAGTTATCGAGCCTAAATGATTGCAGCAGAGTTACGACAGTTGGATCGGATGCCTCACAATTTACTTATGAGCGGGGTCGGAAAACTGCGATTCGAGGCTTTCAGCTAAATGCTGGATCTTGGTCTGTAGGAAGCGGGTTCGTAAATTCAAACCTATTGATGGGAGTTTCCATTTTCCATGCCTATCCGGTTGACGCAGGTAATTTGATTGGTTTCGCCAGGCAGCAGGCGTAGAGGGCTCGGTGGAAGAGCTTACGGACGTCGTGTCTCCGATTGAACCGGTACGCAAACTCGCCGAGATAGAGCTCCAAGTAATCACCGCCGACGCCATGGTGGGTGCCGAGAACCCAGGACTTCGCATTGGAGATGAACTTGTGCACCCACGGTTGCCACTCATCTAAGATATGGGACTTGTTATATGTTTTTCGACTCGCTGTCTTCACGTTCTTGAGTTCGCTCATATAAACGCGAGCTCCATCGGTTTTAATCGTTGCGCCAGCCTTGATGCCTTTATCGATCAGCTTCTGGGCGTTTTCGCGGTCCTCCTGCCCGATCAAGATTTTGGCGAATCCAGCCTTGGACTTAGCACGGCCTTTTTCGTCAAACCAACTTTTTGATTCGACGCCAATCAAAACGATTCTCTGATTCAACGTCTCACGCTTGCCGAATCCAGTTCCGTCGAACTCAATGACACCTTGGATTTTGTAGAGCTCGTCGCGCTGGCACAGAGCCGAGCGCACTTTGTAGAGCAAGCCCCATGCAACCTCATACCGCTTTATTTCGAGTTGGCGTTGCAGCTCGAGAGCAGATATGCCGCGTTTCCCTTGCATCATCAGATAGATCGCTCGCACCCAAGTTAGTATTGGAATTCGAGAGTCCTGGAAGATCGTGCCAGCTCGAAGACGGATCTGGCGGCCGCAGGATTTGCACTCACGCACTTCGGGCCGCGACTTCAACTCAAAGAAAGAATCGCCTCTGCATCCAGCGCACACCATTTTTGAATCCGCGAACCGAGTTTCCCAAACCAAGTCGCGGGCTTGCTTCTCAGTCGAAACCGTTTTGAAGAATTTATCGAGCGGGAACTCGCGGTATTTCATAGTTAAGCCTCGGTAACCGCAGGCTAATTTGTAACTTAGCCTGCGTCAACCGGATAGGCATGAAAAAATACAGTGAATCGCCTTAAAATCGACTCACCTTGTGTAATATAATGCGCAGTGATAAAAGATGGTCGCACAAGATTTTAAAGGAGTTTTATGAGAATAGCCATCTTCGTCATTAGTTTTGCAGCATCAATCGCACTCACTCAGGCCGCTGAGTCGGCTACATCAACGAGAGTAGCTGTGAGTCAGTGTGCATCGCAATCGCAGCAGTCGTCATATAACGATTTACGAAGCCGACTAACGGATTTGCAGGAAGTCGCTGAGTCCGGAGTTTTGTACTCTGCTGGCGAATATGAGCAGCTGCGGATCGACATCGTTTCGTTTGTGAATTGTAATCGCAATTATCGTCTTGCTACGTCACTTCTGGCAGACTGGACAGAATTAGGGAACTTCTCCTCCGACGCAAACTATTGATTTTAGTTTGTGGACCAGTTCTTTGCGTTTGAGCGAGATCGTTCGACTCGAACCTGCGAGTGCAATAACAGCGAATAGCATTCGCGGCCTCTGAGACCGGTGCGTTGACCGACTAGGGCTTCTCGCTTCAGGTGCTCTTTGATCGGGCGGTCATTGCATACATTCGCGACTGAAATGACACTGTAAGTAGACCGGGGGAATTTCACCCCCAGCCCCTCTCAGAACGGTGCGGGAATCTCTCGATTCACACCGCTCCCACCGAGCGATCAGTTCGTCTCTTCATAAATGAAAAGCTAAACTGCTCTTGATGTATTCAAAGTCTCCTCCCTT
>JAYTHR010000272.1:0-1254 GCA_043732425.1 Bdellovibrionales bacterium | reverse complement strand
AATTACAGCGATTAAATCCCAGTGATCGCCGTTCGATCTGGGCGTTGTACTACATCGACAAAATTGATAAAAAATATGACTCTGCTTTAGCGCATTTAAATCGGATCGAAACGTACGTTGTTCAATTATCTGACGAAGGTCAGGGTTATTGGAACAATTCCGAAGCTTGGTTTCGGGTAGCCAGCGAAAAAGCGGCAATTTTTCGTCTGCAAAAAAATTATTCGGAGGAACAAAAATTTTTATTGAGTGCCTACCAAGTGAAACCCAACTTCTTAGCCGAAGTCAAAATGCTTAGCGATTCCTACTTCAGGACTAAAAACTGGAAAGAGGCTGCAGGCATTCTGCAGCGGTACACCGAGATAAATGATTTCAATTGCGAAATTTCAGAAAGACTAGCGCAAGCCTCATTGGAATTAAAAAATTACGAAATTGTTCTTCGCGAATATGCCAAGCAGCGGCCGTGGGCTTATGATCCCTACTTAATCGACGTTAAGACAGCTCATATTTATTTTTTAATGAAAGATTATCCCGTCGCAGAAAAAAAATATTTGGATCTTTTGGCGCGTCGAGCAAATGATGAAGTAAAGTATTATCTTTCGAAGATTTATCAACTGACTGACCGCCTGTCAAAATCGGTGGCGATTTTAGAGCAATTTCCACTGGACTCTGATTATTACGGTGAAGCTCAAGTAGAGCTAGCCGATTTTGAAAAGAAGAATGATCATTTCGATTTAGCGATTAATCGTCTGCGCAAGGCCCACAACAGAAGGCCGGATCAACGCCTGGTCTACAAAGCGTATGCGGATTTATTAATTGAAAATAACCGCTTTGTTGAATCTATTGCTCTTCTTGAAGAAGCTATTCTTCTTTATCCTAAAGATGAAGAACTGCGTTTAAAAATCGCGTTTGCGCATTACCGGATGAACAACCAAAAATCTTTCAAAAAGCAAATTTCGCAGGCCATCGCAATTAATCCTTTAAACTCGAAAATCTATGCGGGTCTGGCCGAGCTTTGGTATATTAAAAATAAAAAGCCTGCAGACGTAGAAACTTTCATACAAAAAGCCAATCAACTTAAATCAGGTAATCAAAATTTGAAACCGCTTTTAGCGTGGTCGATGCTAGAGCAAAACCGATCCGCTGAAGCCATTGCGGTGTTTGAAGAGTACTACGAGCAAAATCCGAATGAATATTTTTATGTGAAATCACTGGCAGATATTTATCAAGCGGGACACGTGACCGCCAAAGCGAATT
>JAYTHR010000271.1:0-4508 GCA_043732425.1 Bdellovibrionales bacterium | reverse complement strand
GGACCTGAGAAAACTGATTTTCTTTGCCGCCCACTTTTTTGTACTCACCAGATTCAATAAAGCGTAAAAGCTTCGCCTGTTGATTTAATGGAAGAACTTCAATTTCGTCCAAGAATAGATCGCCCCCGTGGGCCGCTTCACAAAAACCGATCTTGTTTGAATCAGCCCCCGTGAAGGCGCCTTTCACATGGCCAAAGAATTCGCTTTCAAAAAGTGAATCCGTCACGGCGGAGCAGTTAACGGAAACAAAAGGACGAGTCCCTTCTTGCTGATTGATTAGCTGCGCGACCACTTCTTTTCCCGTACCGGTTTCGCCCTCGATTAAAATAGCTGTTTTTTCAAGTTTCAGTTGCGCAATTTTTTTTCTTAAGACATCCGTAGCTTGGCTGGACCCGATGAGTCTATTTTTAGTCGAATACTTTTCGTTTTTAAAAAGTCTTAATTTCCAATACGCTTCAATTTTTTCTAAAACAGCAGAAACTTCTTCGGCAAGAAGTGGTTTTGATAAAAAGCGTTGGGCTCCGGCTTTGATCGCTTTTTCCATCAGCTGGCGATCTAAATTTCCCGACATCGCAACGACCTCGACCTGCGGATTTGTTTTTACTAATTTTTGAATGACCAGTGGACCTTCTGGATTTTCTAAAGTGTGCGAATTTAAATGCATATCCACGAGCGCGGCATGAAAAAAGACATGATCGGGGACCAGATCTAATTTCTGCGCGACGTAAACTTTAAATCCATCTGGCGCCATCAGCTTCAGTGAGGTGGCTAGAATTTGATCATCTTCGACAATAAGTAAATTAAGCTGTGAATTCGACATTCTGGTAGTGTGAATGAACTCCGTGACGAGTGAAACAATTACCGCAATGCGCATCCAAGTAAAATCAAAGACAAATCGCTTACCTTTTTTTAATGTAGACTCATGAAACAAACACGGATTCTATTGACTGAAAATATTCATCCCGTTGCAAAAAATCGCCTGACGGACGAAGGTTACCACGTTGATCTTTTGACTCACGCTCCAACAGAGGTTGAATTTAATCAGCTTTTAAAAAATTATGATGTTTTGGGAATTCGTTCCAAATCAGAAATTACCGAGAGTATTCTGAAAAATAATTCGCATTTACTGGCCATCGGCGCTTTTTGCATCGGTACAAATCAAATCGACTTGTTAAAAGCGAACCAGGTCGGAGTTCCAGTTTTCAATGCCCCCCATAGCAACACGCGCTCGGTGGCAGAATTGGTTATTGCGGAAATGATTGTGTTGTCACGTCAGTTAGGTGATCGAAATACTTTAGCCCACAAGGGCGAGTGGATGAAATCCGCAGATGGTTCCTTTGAAGTGCGCGGCAAAACCTTAGGAATTGTGGGCTACGGGCATATTGGAAGTCAGGTTAGTATTTTAGCGGAAGCATTAGGAATGAAAGTTATTTTTTACGACACAATCAAGAAGCTCCCATTGGGAAATGCGCAGTCGCGAACTCATCTGGCCGATCTTTTACATGAGTCTGATTTCGTTACGCTTCATGTTCCAGAAACTCCTCAGACGATGAACATGATTGCGAAAGCCCAGCTAGCTAAGATGAAAAAGGGAAGTTTTTTAATCAATGCGTCTCGTGGGACGGTGATCGTGATCGAGGACTTAGTGCAGGCCTTAAAGTCGAAACATCTTGCCGGCTGTGCTATCGACGTTTTTCCGACTGAGCCTGCTTCGAATAAAGAAAAGTTTTTTTCTCCGCTGCAAGAGCTTAAAAATGTAATTTTAACTCCGCATATCGGGGGAAGCACGGAAGAGGCCCAGCATTCAATTGGTTTAGAAGTTGCGGAAAGCTTTAGAAAGTTTTTACAATTTGGCGCCACGGCCGGAGCCGTTAATTTTCCAAACATCGACTTAGGCTTCAAAGAAAATATCTGCCGCATCATGAATGTTCACAGCAATGAACCCGGAGTTCTAGGCGAACTGAACGGTTTTATTTCGGCAGCGCACGCGAACATTCAGGCGCAGTATTTATCAACGGATCACAAGGTCGGTTATTTAGTTGTTGATCTCGAAATGGATAAAGCAACGACATCTCCGCTCGAGCTGGTGGCGCAGATCCAAAGTTCAAAGTTCAGCATTAAAACTCGAAAAGTTTTTTAATCCTAAAATCAGGGGCTATAGTTCAAGCCTTCGCCCTGTTCTGATACAGAAAAAGAGAACAACATATCCTCCGGCCAGGTGAAACTGCGTTTGATCAACTAAAGTGTTAAACTTTTAGTGATTTCTGACGATAAGTCTTGGAATAGGAGTTCGACATGTCAATTATGAGACGCACTATTATTACAGCAGTTCTAAGTCTAGTGGGCCTTATCTGTTTAAATTCTTGCGGCAGTAATGATGGTTTAGCCCCGTCTTCTTCACTTAGCGCTTCTGTATTTCCCGTTAGTTTAATTGTTCCGAAAGGAATCTCTGCGAACATTAAAGTGACCGGAATAGATTCTCTGCGTGGAACTTCAGACGTGACGGCGCAAGCGCAGTGCACTTCAAACAGTCCTTTTGTGACGATTTCTTCTACGGGTTTAGTTTCAAATAATTATACAGGATCTAGCGTGGTTCGCGCTAACGTGACGTGCTCGTACGCAAATCAGACCTTTGTTATTCCGGTAACGATTGTGCCTGCCGTGCTGCAAAGTTTAACGTTAACAAAAAATAATCTGGTTTTGGCGCCCGGACAAACGCAGTCGATCAGCGTGTACGGAAACTTCATTGATTCTTTGAGTTACGTTTTTGCGTTGGATATGACAAATTTCGTAACCTGGAGCTCTTTAAATTCAGCAGTTTCATCAGCATCCGTAGGAACTGTTTCTGGAAACTCGGTCGGAAGCACAGCGATCAAAGCTACCTTCAGCACGCAGTCAGCTAGCACCACGGTCAGTGTGGCTTCAGGTGCTACGGCCTCATCGATTCCTATCGGAGTTGGCCTGACCGGAACATATTACGATTTCACAACGGGCCCGTGGACCAGCTCCACAATTCAGAATCCGTTTGAAATTCTGTTTGGGTCGCGCATTGATTCTCAAGTTTATTTTGATTGGAGCACCGGAACAAATAATTTAGGTCAGCTCCTGTATTTCGGAATTCGTTGGACCGGAAAAATATATATACCAACCACGGGCAGTTACACATTCTACACGCAATCGGATGATGGTGTTCGGATGTCCTTAGACGGCGTTCAGGTTATTAATAACTGGACATTGCACGCCTCGGTTGAAAACGCGTCGGCCCCAATGAATTTAACTGCGGGTCAGTTCGTCGACATCAACATGGAATATTTCGAAAATGCGGGCTATTCGCTGGTACAACTACGCTGGTCGGGACCATCCATTCCGAAAGCTTTGATTCCGCAAGTGAATTTATTTCCGCAATAATTTTAAATTGATGAGTCGATGACTTTCCCAGGGTTCATAATGTGATCGGGATCAAAAATCGTTTTTATTTGTTTCATCAACTGAATTTCTTCGGCCGATCGTGTGTAATGAAGAAATGATTTTTTACTTAAACCCACGCCATGCTCTGCAGAAATACTGCCGAGCTGTTTTTGAACGGCTTTGAATACGACTTCATCTACTTGACGACACTCTTTCACAAAATCTTCTTTCGATAAACCTTCGGGACGTAAGATATTGATATGTAAATTTCCGTCTCCTATGTGTCCAAACCAAACCACGGTCCAGGTCGGGTAGGCGTGGGCAAAAACCTGATCTAAATCGGCCATGATGTCCGGAACTTTAGATATCGCTACTGAAATATCATTTTTGTAAGGCGAATATTTTGAAAGTGATTCACTAATATCTTCGCGGTAACGCCAGAAAGTCGCTGCTTGAGCCTCGGACTGTGAAATCACGCCATCAGCCACCCAACCATTTTCGAGACAATTTTCAAAAGCCGACATTATTTTTTGTTCTGAATTCTCATTGGGACATTCCACTTCGCAAACCACATACCAATCCGTTCGCGTTTCAAACGGACGACTAAGGCCCGTCGCTTCGACCACAATATTTAAAGCTTTTTCGGAAAACATTTCGTACGCCTGAAGCGTCATATGCTTTTTAAATTCCGAAAAAACTTTCATAACATTTGAAAGTTGATCTAAGGCTAAGACAATCACTTTCAGTGGGGGTGGTCTTACGGCTAATTTTATCTTTGCCTTCGTTATAAATCCTAAGATCCCTTCGCTGCCGATAAATAAATGGCGCAGATCTAAACCCGTAGCATTTTTAATAAGTCCGTTATTCAACTGCAGTACTTCGCCGGCGCCGGTGACGACTTCCAGGCCCACGACCCAGTCTCGGGTTAGGCCGTAACGAACAACTTTAATTCCACCCGCATTTGTCGCAATATTGCCGCCCATGTGCGAAGAGCCTGCGGCCGCGAAATCAACCGGGTAAAGTAAATCTTTTTCTTTCGCGAAATCTTGTAAGACTTCGGTAATCACGCCCGGTTCAATATCAACGCAGTTGTCATCCGG
>JAYTHR010000270.1:0-1259 GCA_043732425.1 Bdellovibrionales bacterium | reverse complement strand
TTTAAAACAATTTCGTGTTTAGCTGGTAAGTCTAGAAAGCCAAAGTATTCACCGAGGCAAACGAAAGTGCGTATCGAGCGAAAGATCTTGGCTTTAAGAAAAGCCGAACCATCTCACGGGCCAGAAAGAATCAGTTTTGATTTAAGAAGATTATTTAACATTGTCTGCGCACCGGGCACCGTCTACAACGTCTTGAAACGCTTAAAGCTGATCAGCAAAGAATACAGCAAGAAACTGACGAAACGTCACCACAAGCGCTACCGCAGGCCTTTGCCAGGCTATATGCAGATCGATATTAAGTACGTTCCTTACAGAATTAATGGCGCTCAGTTTTACGAATTTAACATCGTCGATCACTGTACGACGTGGCGATTGATGAAGCTCTATAGAAATATCAACTACGAAAATATTATTTTATTTTTAAGAGAGCTTGAAGAGTTTTGTCCTTTTCCGATTTTTGAGATCCAGTCCGATAACGGAATTGAATTTACTGACAAGTACCGCGGTGGCCGCCTGACTCCGTCAGGCTTACATCCTTTAGATCTTTGGTGCGCAGAAAGAAATATCATTCATCGTTTAATCCCGATCGGACAAAAAGAGCTCAACGGAAAAGTTGAAAACACTCATAAGCAAGACGACCGAGAATTTTTTGCTAAAGCCCAAGACAGAAGCTTTGAAAAACTCGAAAAACGTATGCAGGGTTACAACGATCGCTGGAATAATTTGAGGTTCACCAAAGCTCTCGGCTGGAAAACTCCCAACATGTGCATCGAAGAAAGCTTCGTACAAGCAATCGCTTACTTGAGACTGATGGGAGAAAAATACGCGCCCCAACAAGAAGGGCTCCAAAAATACGATACGCAGGGCAATGCTCACTTGCCGCTGCCTAAAGACCAACCTCCGACCAGAAAAACCAAAAAAACTAAAACGCCCACTGCTGTGGACCGATACCTTAAATGGCTCGATTGGGATCAGAAAAACAGGCTCAAATCCATTTTAACCGTGCCGTTTATGTTTCAAAATTTTTCACCCTTTCCGTGCCCGACATCCCCGATCAACACCGATCCGAAACCGAAACGTCCTAGAGCTTTCCAAATTCTTTACTCCAAAATCTCACGCCGAATAAACCGCCGTAGGCTCCCTCAAATAAGATCCAAACCTTTCAATCGATTCACGCTGATTGCAGTTCAGACAAAGTAGCCGCAAGTTCTCTTCACTCGTTTCGCCTCCAAGAGCCCAAGGCTTAATATGATCAAACA
>JAYTHR010000269.1:0-13970 GCA_043732425.1 Bdellovibrionales bacterium | reverse complement strand
ATCCGGAAGCCCCGTCTGGTGCCGCCAGCACCTCGTACCCGTCGTCGCGTAAACTTTCCGACAAAACTTCGCGAATGGGCGCTTCGTCGTCGATAATTAAAATTTTAAATTTTGTTTTCTGAGCATGCAGTTCCATAGTTACTCCTTAATTACACCATTTCCGTTGGGATGATGGGAATTTCAATCAACATTCTTGTTCCCGTGGGGGTATTTTCTAATGCCCGAATAACGCCGCCGTGGTCCTCGATAATACTCTTCACGATGGGTAATCCTAGTCCAGTACCTTTTTCTTTAGTCGAATAGTAGGGCTCAAAAATGCGCACGCGGTCACGAGACGGAATTCCGACCCCGTTATCAGCTATTGAAATTTTAAGCACTCGAAAACGCGCATTGTATTCTGTGGCCACACGAACTTGAGGTTTGTTTTCATTGGTGACGGCATCGACCGCATTTTCAATCAGGTTGATAAGAACCCTTTTAATTTGATCCGGATCAAATTTAAATTCAGGCAACTGAGGATCTAACGAGACTTGGAAATCAATCTGGGGATGATTGTCGATATAAAGTTGGGTAAAGCTTTTAATCACATCGTTCAATTGCGCCGGTACCGGCTTAATTTCGGGTAACCGGGCAAATTGACTGAATTCATTTACGAGCAGCCGCATATCGTCGACTTGGTTCACGATCATGCGAATTGAATCTTGAAAAGCAGGATCTTGTATTTGATCCCCAAATTTTTTAGCCATTCTTTCTGCAGCTAAACGAATTGGCGTCAGGGGATTTTTTATTTCATGAGCGATACGGCGCGCGACCTCGGTCCAGGCTGCGGCCCGTTGCGCATTCACGATGGGCGTCATGTCATCGAAAACCATAATGCGTCCAATTTCTAAATTATCTTCATTCATCAACAAAGACATATGAACTGAAAGTGGAATAACTTCTTTATTAATTTGAATGCGCACTTCTTTTTCAAAGCTGAGTAGCGCATTTTCTTGCATCGATTTCACAATTCCAGAAAACAATTTGTAATTTTCATCGCTCATGCTGGTACGAATATGCTTACCGACATATTGAATGGGATCAATTTGCAGAAGCTCACCGGCGCGGCGATTCATCGTGGTCATCAACCCGTTCGTATCCACCGAAATGACACCCGCACTGACGTTTTTCAATACGATTTCAACGTAGCGTGTGTACTGGTTCAAATTTTTAAGTGTTTGCTGAAGCTCTAATTCAGAGCTGGAAAGATTGCTGATCATTTGATTGAAGTTTCCAATCAGGCTATTGATTTCCTCACTTCCGGATGAGATTTCTAACGTCGAGTAGTCTCCGGCCGCTACTCTTTTTGTGGCTCGGCCAAGCTGCACCAAGGGAATAGAGAGTTGCTTAGCTAAATAAAATCCAAACCAGACGGCGGCAAAGATAATAACCAATGTCATCACGATCAGCATGATAAAATAAATAGACTTTAAAGGGTATTCGACCAGGGAATTATTATGAAATTCTTGATACGCACCAACGATGTCATCGAACTTCGATCCCGGGGTTAGGTTTAGGAATTTTGTAACGACGATCACTCCAGAATCAGGATTTTTATCGATCGGGACCATTAGCCGTAATAGATTATAATCTCCGAAAATCTGAATGAGACTAGCTTCGTCTCGGGAAATTAATCCGCGCTGAAGAAAATCAAAATTCAACGGGGGAATGATGTCGGAATTAAGTTCACTATCTTGCGAAACTAAGCGCTCGGTGATCAAGTTTTCGTAATACTCGATCGCATCTAATTTATAAAGGATGCGGACCTGCTCTAGTTTTTCTAACCTTTTGTTTTGGTTCACGGAATTTATTTGCTTGGTCGACAGATGGGCGTACTCGTAACCGCGCTTTTTTTCATTCGCAATAAATGTATCGATGACTTCGGATGCATTTCGAAGCACCGAGAGCATCCGCTGTGAGAACCATTTTTCAAAACTACTGTTCAAATAAAATACCGAGATCGTAAAAACCAGAAGCGTTGGAATTACCGAGAACGATACAAACGAGGCCACTAACTTCGATTTCAAGCTAGAGCCGAAGATGCGGCCCCGGCGTTCAATGAAAACTTTGACGACATTTCTGAAAATTAAAAACAGCAGTAGTAAAACTAAAATCAGGTTGATATTAACTAAACCGATAAAGAATAAAACGTACGAGGATGGTAAATTTTGACCCGAACGAAAAATGTAGACTTCAACACCGATAAGAAAAGCTAATAAGATCGAAAGCGCAAATATAAAGAATATTTCGCGCTTTCGCTTCGTGAGCTCGTAAACCCGGTCGTTATTTGGTAATTCTTTTTTGCCGCTGCTATCAGACATTTAGAAACTATATTGATTTGATTTCCTTCAGAAGTCCAATCATCTCAACAACAACTTCGGCGGCCTCATAGCCTTTATTTCCGTGGGCGCCACCAGCGCGTGCTAAGGCCTGCTCTTCATTTTCGGTGGTTAAAATGCCGAATCCGATAGGCTTTTTGTACTGCAGCATTAATTCTGAGCAACCTCTTTCGACAGAATGGCAAACATAGTCATAATGCGAAGTTTCACCACGAATGACGGCCCCTAAGGCAACCACACCATCTACTTTTTTTGAATCTAATAAAGCTTGAATCGCCAGCGGAATTTCGATGGCTCCGGGAACACGAACAGAAAGAATTTCGGCTCCGACTTCTTCTAATAAATCAAATGCACCTTCTTCTAACTTCGTGGTGATTTCCTCATTGAACCGAGATGTCACAACCGCAATGCGCAGTTTAGAAACTACTTTTTTTATTTTTTTTACGGCTTTTGTTTTTTTCATTTCTGCATCTTTCTGTATTTAATAAGATCTTCTATGGAGCCAATTTTAATCTGGTGCTTTTTAGAAAACTCGCGCAGATCTGTTAGCCGCGCCATCGTTCCATCATCATTGATCACTTCGCAAATGATACTTGCAGGCACTAAACCGCTTAGAATTGCTAAATCCACACTAGCTTCGGTGTGACCCGCACGGCCTAGCACGCCTTCGGGATGCGCCCGTAAAGGAAAAATATGACCTGGACAAATAATGTCTTGGGGTTTTGCATTTTTTTGCGAGGCCACTTTGACCGTATGGGCGCGGTCAGCGGCAGAAATGCCGGTCGTCACGCCCGAGCTAGCTTCGATGCTATAGGTGAATGCGGTATTGGCTTGGCCTTGTTGATGATGGACTGATTTCATCATCGGCAGTTTTAGTTGCTCGACATGAGCTGGAGTCATCGCTAAGCAAATCAGTCCGCGCGCTTCTTTTGCTAAAAAATTAATGGTTTCAGGGGATACGAATTCTGCCGATAGGATCAGGTCGCCTTCATTTTCACGATTCTCATCATCAACTAGAATAACAAATTTTCCGATTTTAAAGTCTGCGATAATTTCTGCTGTTGAATTCATGCGAAGTCCTTAAGGTGATGGGCTCGTGATTCGATATAAGCTTTGGCTAAGTAGTCAGCTTCGATATTAAAAAATTCTTTTTCTTTAAAACTAATAAGATTGGTCGCCGCTATAGTTTCTGGAATCAAGCAAACTTCAAGATAGTATTTATTACTTTTTTTAAAAAACTCGTTCACGGTAAGACTAACGCCGTTCAAACAAACTGAGCCTTTTTTCCAAAAATACGGGGCTATATCTTTTGGGACTTCGATTTGGATTTGCCAACACTCGCCCTGTTGAAAAGTCTTGACGATCTTCGCCGCGGCATCGACATGTCCCGTTACCAAATGCCCATGAACACGAGCTCCAAACTGGAGTGACCGCTCTAGGTTCAATGGATGCTTTTGCCAAAGCTCAAAGCGTGAGCCTAAGATCGAAAGTGTTTCGGCACCCAAACAAAATTGAATAGATTTTGCGGTCAGCGCTTCGACCGTTAAGCACATTCCGTTGGTTGAAACACTGTCACCAATTTGAAGATCTGAGAAGGATTTCGGACGAGAAATTTGAAGACGCAAACTGCTCTTTAAAGGGATAGTTTTTAAAATTTTTGATTGGGCTTCGACGATTCCTGAAAACATAGCGATGGTTCTAGCACAGCTATGTTCGGAATGTTCGAAGTTTTGCGCAGCGTCTACTTCGGTTTCGCGGCAGGAACTTGAGCAAATTGATGAAGCTGAACCAAGGCTCCCGTGCTAATGGATTCATTTTCTTTGATATTAAGCACTTTTGCTTTTGACATTAAATTACCGGCATCTTCAATTTCAATGATCCACGGATCTTTGCTGTCAGAAACAATGGTGGATCCAACTAAGACTGAACTTTCACCGCAGGATTCGCCCATCCAAGTATGAACTTCGTTAAAAACTTTCAGGCGATCCCCGTTTTTTAGACCTAGCTCGGCTCCACCAACGATGACGACGTAATTATCTCGGCTGTACATAATTCGTGTAGACCATTCCTGGCGGGGGCGCCCCAACAAAGATTGCGCCAGTTGCTCGGTTGCTGCTTCAAGACCTTTCAGGATGACTTCCGCCATTCCGGTCACCCGATAGAATTCAGGGCCGATGTGCAAAAATCCAAGATCGACGCCGAAACCAGCCTTGTAGTCTGTTTTTATCGCTTCGGCATTTTGACTGTCGATCACTTGTTGAGTCCAAGGGTCGATCGCGTGGAATGAAAGATCCATCCGCATCTTATCAATTGAGATACTGGCTGAAAGCGGAAGTTTAACGACAGCCGAATTAAAACCGAATTGCAGCTTGCCGCCCCCGTAGGCTTCTAAAGAATTAATTTTTCCTAGAATATAGTGCTGCGGGCGAGACATCAAACACGACGATTCACGATCTAATAGAATCTCTTGGCTTTTCATGTCTGGAAACCAAGTCTTGAGCTGCACGACGGATTTATCGGCGATGCTCGAACTTGAAACTTTCTGAACATTAAAATACTTTTGGTCCGGAGCGGATTTTAAAACTTCAGCACCGGGATAAACATTTCTTTCGAAAAAATGGTTTTTCTCAAACAGGACCCCTGAGAATTGGCTTTGCGCAACTTCAGAAAAATTAAATCCACTTGTATCTAAAAATGAAGAGGCATTCAGCTGGATGACCTTGATATTTTTCTTCAGTTCACGCTGGTCAGCAACCGGCTGTTGTTGACACTTGGTATTTCCCATCATGAATGCCGAAAACGCGAGTACGGTGCAGGCTTTTGTGAGTGTTGTCCATTTTTTCATAAGTTCTAATCTCCAGTGCTTAGGTCCAGTTCGGTAGACTGAAGCCTAGTCTAGAGGGATTTTGAAAATATAAATATTTTTAAAACAATGCGGAAGGAATTGGTAAAAAGTTCGACAAATTTATTTAAAATTTACTTTTCCTTCATGAATATCCGCATGAACTTTTGAACCCGGCTTGATTTCCTGAGCAATCAGTTTTCTAGCCAGCGCGTTTAAAATTTCATTTTGGATTAATCGCTTCAGTGGCCGTGCGCCGTAAACGGGGTCAAAGCCACGTTCGCCCAAATAGGCATAAAGAGCCTCCGAGAAATCGAGCTCAATCTGTTTGTCCTGAAGTCTTTTCTTCACTTCATCGAGTTGGATTTTTACAATGTTTTTTAAATTATCCTTATCCAAAGTTTTAAATTCGACGATTTCATCAATTCGATTTAGAAACTCGGGCCGAAAGTGCTGTTTCAACGCCGCCTGAATAGATTCATGACCCAATCCAGAACCTAGATTTGATGTCATCACGATAATCGTATTTTTAAAATCAACAACTCGCCCCTGACTGTCTGTCAAACGTCCGTCGTCTAAAACCTGCAGCAAGATATTAAAAACATCACTGTGCGCTTTTTCGATCTCATCAAATAAAACTACCGCGTAGGGCTTACGGCGTATGGCTTCAGTTAATTGACCACCATCTTCAAATCCCACATAACCCGGCGGCGCTCCGATCAATCGCGATACCGCGTATTTTTCCATGTATTCGCTCATGTCGATGCGAATGACCGCACCTTCGTCATCAAACAAATACTGAGCCAGAGCCTTCACCGTTTCGGTTTTTCCGACCCCGGTGGGTCCTACGAAAATAAATGTCCCTATCGGACGGTTAGGGTCCGAGATTTCAGCCCGGGCACGGCGTATGGCATCCGAGATAACTTCCATGGCGTGACTTTGGCCTACAACACGCTTTTCAAGCTGTTCTTCCATTTTTAACAATTTCTGCGATTCACTTTCGAGCATTTTTGAAACGGGTATTTTCGTCCACTTCGCGACAACTTCCGCGATATCTTCGGCGTCGACTTTCTCTTTTAACAAAGCCGAGGTGTTGCTTTTTATTTTTTCTTCCAACTGTTTTAACTTTTTTTCGAGTTCGGGCTGCTTCCCGTATTTTAACTGGGCCGCTTTTTCGAACTGCGCATCCCTTTCGGTTTTCGATACTTCGATCTTAACCGCTTCAATTTCGGTTTTTACTTTTTTAACTTCATCAATCACGCTGCGTTCGATTTTCCATTTCTCTGTCTGGCTTTGTGACTTTGTCACAAGTTCAGCAAGATCCACTTCAATTTTCTTTTTTCTTTCAAGCGAAATGGGGTCCGTTTCTTTTTTTAAGGCTTCAAGCTCGATTTTGTAGCTTAAAATCTTTCGATCAATTTCATCAATTTCCTCGGGCACACTGCGATTTTCAATATTCAGTTTACTAGCGGCCTCATCGATCAGATCGATCGCCTTATCGGGAAGAAAACGATTGGTAATGTAGCGATTCGAAAGTTTGGCCGCGGCTACAATCGCCGCATCGGTAATTTGAACTCCGTGATGAACTTCATATTTTTCTTTAAGACCACGCAGAATCGTCACCGTCTCTTCAACACTGGGCTCATCAACTAGAACTGTTTGGAAACGTCGTTCTAAGGCCGCATCTTTTTCAATGTGCAAACGGTACTCGTCCAGCGTGGTAGCGCCGATGCACCGTAGTTCTCCGCGGGCTAAGGCCGGCTTTAGTAATTGTCCGGCATCCATGGCGCCTTCTCCTTTTCCGGCGCCGACAAGGGTGTGCAGCTCATCAATAAACAAGATGATTTCGCCGTTACTTGTGGTGACTTCTTTAATTACTGCTTTCAGGCGGTCTTCAAATTCACCGCGGTACTTCGCCCCGGCAATTAAAGAACCAATATCCAAGGCCATTAATTTCTTACCGATTAAATTTTCGGGAATATCTTCTTTGATAATTCGCAACGCTAACCCTTCAGCGATGGCTGTTTTTCCAACGCCGGGTTCTCCGATCAGGACCGGATTATTTTTTGTTCGGCGTGAAAGCACTTGAATCACACGCCTGATTTCTTCATCACGACCAATCACGGGATCCAGCTTCCCCGCCTGCGCTAATTCTGTTAAATCTCGCGCATACTTTTTTAACACTTCGTATTGATTTTCAGGGTCTTCGGTAGTCACTTTTTTATTTCCTTTGATTTTCTTAAGGGCGCTTATCACAGAGTTTAATTCGATATGCGTTTGTTTAAAAGTTTTCTGCAAATTAGAATCTTCACTTTTCAACATGGCTATTAGAAAGTGTTCGGTCGATACCAGTTCGTCTTGCATCTTAACCGATTCACTGTCAGCCACTTTAAATATTTTTTGCAAACGATTGCTGGCGTAGACTTGCTCGGCTGCTTTTTCTAGGCGGGGCATCTGTGCAATGGCTTGATTTAAGTTTTTTAAAACGTCTTTCGGCACCACCCGGCATTCCTCTAAAATTCGGGGTACCAACCCTTGATCTTGCTCGATCAAAGCCAGTAATAAATGCTCGGGCTCGACGACAGAATTTTTGTTCTCTTCGGCCTGCTGCGCTGCTGATTGCATGGCTTCTTGGCTTTTGCGGGTCATTTTTTGTACGTCTTGACTCATGATGATTTCCTCACTATTAAACATGAGTTATGTCTAGGAATTGTCAATGACCGATCAGCAAAGTCATGAAAATAAAACAATGAAAAAATCTTTAGCGGCCCAGCGGCGCATTAGACCCAGTATGCGGAAAGAATCGATTCATCCTTTTGACTACAATCATTTTATTTTACCGTATTCTTGCGAAGAGTGTTCGCATTTCGCCAGCGAAACTCAGTCCTGCACGCTCGGGCTGAACGCTTTAAACCATCTTGCTTCCACACAAAAAAAAACTTACGAACTCAGTGGGCAGATGGCCCTTTGTCGCTTCCAAGAAATTGACTAAACCACGACTCGACGGACGTATTAGGACATGACTAGCGTCTGGAAAACCAAGCCTGAAGCCCGATCTAGAATTTGATATTCCAGACTTAATTTCGCATTTTCTATTCTTGAGTCCTGTCAAGATGACTGCATAAACCCCGATCAGAGTAATAACAATTAACACGAAGAAGCATGAGGCTTCTAGAACACACACATCGTGTTCTTATTTATTTATTAAGGGAGGGCTTCAAGGACGAGTTTACGGACGAAAGAAATTTTTTAAGGAAGATAACAAAAAAGCCTGTTTGGCTCGGATGCTGAACAAAGACAAATCTCTCACGGAGGAAATACTAAATGAACTTAATAACATAAATATAAAAATGGAGTTTACCAATGGGAATGAGAATAGCAACAAACGTAGCCGCGATTAATTCACAACGTAATTTAATCACGAATCAAAGAAGCCAACAAAGCACCTTCGCACAATTATCTAGCGGAAGTCGCATCAACCGATCATCTGATGACGCCGCAGGATTAGCGATCTCAGAAAATATGAAAGCCCAACTAAGATCTTCAGTTCAAGCTCAGCGAAATGCGAATGATGGTATATCATTAGTGCAAACGGCTGAAGGCGGATTAAATGAAGTTTCTAATATTATCACTCGTTTACGGGAATTAGGAATTCAAGCTTCATCCGACACTGTCGGAGACCGTGAGCGCGGTTTCATCGATACGGAAGTTCAACAGTTGAAATCTGAAGTCGAGCGTATCGCCCAAACAACGAGTTGGAATACGACAAAACTTCTAGATGGATCCTCTGCAAAATTCGATTTTCAAATTGGAACTTTTGCCACTGAAAACGATAAAATCTCGTTCGACTCGTCTCGAAACGTCGCGACGCTGGATGCTTTAGGGCTAACGGAAATGGATTTTTCAAGTAAGGAAGGGGCTCGCTCATCGCTGGCCATGCTTGATGAAGGTCAATACATGGTGAACGGAATGCGTTCAAATATCGGAGCTTTACAAAACCGATTAACTTCTACAGTAGAGACATTAGCTGTCACTCAGGAAAATTTAGCCGCTGCCAATTCACGAATTCGTGATACCGACGTTGCCGCTGCTTCCTCTGAAATGGCCAAAAACAATGTCTTATTGCAGGCAGGAACAGCAACTTTAGCGCAGGCTAACCAAACCAATCAGTTAGCATTGAAACTTTTAGGATAATTGAAAGCATAGCTTTTAATACCGTCAAAAATTTAATCAAAAAACAAAACCTTGAAATTTATTTCGAGGTTTTGTTTTTTTGTCTATTTTATTCCTATCAAGTCTTCAGGACCTTAGGCCGATGTACTAACAGAGAGAGTTAACACCACTGTTAATTTTCAGTTTCGGCTCATACATCGAGGTTGATATGAAAAAAGTCTGGATCTTAGCTTTACTAGTTACGGCACCGATCACATTAACAAATTGTTCTGCGGGAAAATATCAATACACTGGACTTTCTTCCGAAGCAGATTCATCTCGAAGTTCAGCAGGCCTACCCGTTCCTAATCTTCCTGGAGTCAATCCTGCCGACCCCATTTCAAAATTAGATTTTAAAGGCCGCGTCGAAAGCAATGACAGCACTAACAATGCTTTGGCATTTGATTTCGATAAAGTGCGCGGTGAATTTATCATCATGATCCCAATGCCGTCGGGAGTCCTATTCACTCCCTCAGGATCTTTTAGTAGCCATCCCGATATTACTTTTTCACCGCTAATCGATGCTTCCGGCCGTATGAAATTTGCTGTTCGTATTCCCATGAAATATGTCATCAAAGGGGCCTCGTTTTTACCGTCTTCAAGGTTACCCAACGGAGATCCTCTTCCTGCAATGCCTGCGGGCAACAGCGAACTTCCAAGCCTGGGACTGACATTTCCGCAGCAAAATAATACCCAAATCACTTTATATATCGGAGTTAATGCTGTTGGTCTTTTTGTTACACTGCCTGAAAATGCGGCTATTCCCTTTGGCTTCACCCTGCCGATAAAAAACTCTGATCACTCTAAAACATTGGGTTATTTGAGCTACGTCCCACCTAAAGGGACTTATGCACCTGGTCTATTTATCTCTTCGATCGTCCCACCCCCAATGGCGAGGATTTTAGAAGATTACTTTCATCTGTAAAAACCTAAAGAATTTAATGTCCTCAACAATTGCGGCTTGCCGCCCCGACTAGCTCTTAAAATTTTTCGACTATATTTTTCCAGAGAACTTGCCGAGGGTAACAAAGCTAGTTAATCTGATGGGGTTTCGATTTAACCACTAAATTATGAGGATATTATGGCAAAGAAAAAATCTGCAAAAAAAGCAGCTGGTAAAAAATCAGCGGCAAAAAAAGCGGCTCCGAAAAAGGCTGCCGCTAAGAAAAAAACTGTAAAAAAAGCAGCTCCGAAGAAAAAAACAGCAGCGAAGAAAAAGCCAGTTGCTAAAAAGGTCGTAAAAAAAGCGGCTCCAAAAAAAGCTGCGAAAAAAGTTAGCCCGAAAGCAGCTCCTGCTAAAAAAGCAGCTCCTGCTAAAAAAGCGAAACCCGCAGCACCAGCGCAAAAATCTTCATTAGCTCATGATTTAGTTCGCGAGTTCGACGAAGAATCTGATATGGAGTCTCTTGTTGATCTTGATGACGAAGATGCTTTATCCATTGCAGAGCCTTTAGAAGAAGATGACGACGAAGATCTTGAAGACGACATGGAAGAAAAGTCTAAAGAAGACGACATGGAAGAAGACTTAGAAGAAGACATGGAAGATGAAAAATCAAAAAAAGAAAAAGCTAAGACAGATGAATCTGATGATGAAGATGAAGGATATTTCTAGAAATAAAATCTAGAACCTGAGCAATAAAAAAAGAGAGCTTACGCTCTCTTTTTTTTAATTCTATAAGATGAAATAAAAAGACTACTTTGATCTGCCAACGTTTCAATATTCAAAGTAGTTACTTAGAGCGGTTTTCAGTCGACGGGCCGTATTAACAACTCAATAATTTTTTAATCTTTAGCGGGCTTTGAATGCACGGCATACTTTTCAAATTCGCCGTATTCATGCAGCTTGTTGTACAAGGTTTTAATCGTAATTCCTAATCCCTGCGCTGCTTGCGTTTTATTTCCACCGTAATGTCCTAAGGCCTTTAAAATGTAACGCTTTTCTAAGTCATATAAGGGAATCGCCGGATCAAAATCTAACCCTTCATCCTTCACTTCAGGATTACGAATCGACTCCGGAAGATCATTGACCATAATCATATGGCCTTCTGATAAAATCTGTAAGCGCTCGCAAGCGTTTTGTAATTCACGAATATTTCCTGGCCATTCGTATTTTACTAAAATCTTCATTGCCTCTTCGTCGATCGTTTTTCCACGATTAATAAAAGAATGTGAGCCCAAATTTAAAAAGTGATTCACCAGCGCGGGAATGTCTTCTTTACGTCGTCGTAAAGGCGGAGCGCTGATCACGATTGTGTTGATGCGGTAAAACAAATCTTCACGAAAGTTTCCACGCACAACTTCTTGATCGAGTTCACGATTCGTTGCACACACCAAACGGATGTCTACCTTGATAGAATCTTTCCCGCCGACGCGAAAGATTTCGCCCTCTTGAACAAAGCGAAGAAGTTTCGCCTGAATTGCTAAAGGCAATTCTCCGATTTCATCGAGAAATAAAGTTCCGCCATTAGCCGCTTCAGCTAAACCGATCTTCCGGTTGTAGGCTCCGGTAAAAGATCCCTTTTCGTGACCAAACAACTCTGATTCTAATAAAGTTTCACGTAAAGCACCGCAGTTGATCGCTACAAACGGTTTGTTACGGCGTTGTGATTTTTCATGAACAGCGCGAGCGATTAACTCTTTTCCGGTTCCTGATTCACCTAACACTAAAACATTGGCCTGAGACGGAGATACGCGTTCAATCATTTTCATAAGCTGAGTCATAATATCCGACTTATAAATAATCACTCGTGGTTCAGCGACTATTTTCTGTTGAACCGGAGCCCACGTCGGCATTTGCGGCTGACTTTGAGAACTTGGTAAATGGGGTAAAGCTGATGAGGAATTTGAATCTGACATGTTTATCCACCTTTCGGGCGATTGCTTTATTTACGTTCAACTTAAGGCGGCTCATTTTAAAACGTCTCAAAGACCGACGTTTCAACTTGAAACACTTACGCTGCAATGCATTAATACCAAGGTCCTGAATATATTGCAAGAAAAATATTGCACTGCAATATAGTTTTTATCTGGCCTTTAAACGTTTTAAGGCAACCTTCATACTAATAACTAAGTCAAATCCGAAAGGGAAGATGTCTATACTTGTGCAGGATCTTATATCTAAATACTTGAAATATAAGGATAATATTGAATCTTGTTCGCCCGAAACCCACCGTGCTTATCAATTAGACCTCAAACAGGCCTTCTTGCAAAAAAACATGAATGTGTTTGATTTTAATTTGAAAATCGATAAGCATTCTGATCTTTGGGATTTAGCCAGGCCGGCACTTTCCGGGTGGGGGAATTTAAGTTTAGCTAGCCGTAATCGCAAAATTGCTACTTTAAAGAGCTTTTTTAACTGGTTATTTAAAGAGCAATTAACTACAAAAAATTATGCAGAACAGTTGATCTGCCCGAAGGTTCCGAAAAAGATACCGCATTTTTTATCGCTGGATGAAGTCTTAGCCGTGCTTCATTTTTACAGTCAAGAGCAGAACCACAAAGCCGAAAGCACCTTTAAAAACAAAACAGAATTGTTGAAATCAAAAACATTATTTTTACTTCTTTACGGTGGGGGACTTCGCATTAGCGAAGCCTGCAAGATGCAGTGGAAACATATTCAGTTTGAGGAAAGAAAAATTTTAGTTAAGGGAAAAGGAAATAAAGAACGTTTTTGCGTGGTCCCTGAATACACTATCGCAACTTTAAAAAAACTAAAATCAGACCAGGAAAAAACGGAATTTGTATTCGGGCATCAGCCCCTACACACACGAATCGGCTACGAAATGATACGACAAATTGGAAAAAAAGTAGGCCTGATAAATCCCCTACATCCGCACGCCTTACGCCATAGTTTTGCGACCCATCTTCTAGCTAGTGGGGCTAATTTGCGAACTTTACAAACTCTACTTGGTCACGACAGTCTTCAGGCTACTGAAAAATACACGCATTTGAACGTAGATCACTTAGCGCGTTTGATAGAGCAAACACATCCACTTTCTAAAGCGAAATTAGGCCGCGGCTGATTTAGATTTAAAGCGTGATAAAATTAAATAAAATATTGGAACAATAAATAAAGTAAAGATCGTAGATATAATAGTTCCGCCAATAATGACTAAACCCATGGGCCGTCTAGTTTCAATGCCAATTCCAGTTCCGACAATTAACGGGAATGCTGCAAACAATGTTGCAACCGATGTCATTAACACGGGTCTTAACCGCACCGGGCAGGCCTTCAGTAGCGATTCGGCAGCAGTTAGCTTTTCTCGATTGGCCACTTGAACGGTGAATTCTACCAGCATGATTGAATTCTTTTTTGCAATCCCCATAAGTACGATAAGACCGATAAAACTAAAAAGATTCAAAGAAATTTGTGACATCCAAAGTATCAGAAGAGCTCCGCTTAATGAAAATGGCAAAGACATCAAAACCGAAATCGGATCGATAAAGGAATTGAATTGTACGGCAAGAATCATGTAAGCCACTAGAATACCAATCAGTAAAACTAAAACTAAACTTTTAAAGCTAGAGCTAAATCCTGC
>JAYTHR010000268.1:0-1264 GCA_043732425.1 Bdellovibrionales bacterium | reverse complement strand
TTTTTCGAAAGGTTGCGCAAAGTTTAAATGGAAAATAAAACGCCTGATTTAACAAAACAACGTAAAGTCCATGTTAAAAAGAATTGGATTCCTGTTGTCGCGGGTATTTTAAAAAAAGACGGCCATATTCTTATTGGACAGCGCCCCGAAAACCACACGTTAGCCGGCCTTTGGGAATTTCCTGGTGGTAAAATTGAACTCGGTGAAACACCCGAGGAAGCTTTAGCGCGTGAACTGAATGAAGAGCTTGATATTGAAGCTGTCGTCGGTGAACTTAAGTTGGCGTGCTCACATTCGTACGGTGACGTCGGAATTTTAATTCTTTTTTATGAAATTTTATTTTGGAAGGGCGAACCCAAAACAAAACACCACGTTCATCTAGAGTGGATCTTACCCGAGAAGCTAGCAGATAAAAAAATTCCTGATGCCAACCGTAAAAACTTATCGCGAATTTTCAAGGCTTTTAATCTTAAGGTTAAGTCTCCGTGATCAGCATTTTGCTTTATTCTAAAAGCAATGACTTGATGGTAAAAATGATGGCCGAACAGTTAAGTCAACTTGGGTTTGCGACTGAACAAACTAGCACTTTAAACTTACCGCGTTTGGTGCTTAATCCATTTCAAGTTTTACATATAATCACGGATCAGCTCCCTCTGACGATCCAGGAAATGCTTTGTGTCACGACTGCGAAACGTTTGGGTAAAGGGGTCGTTCTAAGTTTGCTGGACGCGAATGAAAATAAATCTGACTTAATTCACAATCAGCTGATGAAGTGGGTTCACCCTGATGCTTTAACGGTTAGCCAAACAAATCATTTAAAAAGTTTTCGGTATGAATCAAATGTTAAAATGATTATTCCGTCTTTACGAGAATTTCCAGCCATCGAAAAACGAAAATCGACGGAGGCCATTGCCGGTTTTATCTTTCCCCTATTTCGCACTTTCCAGGAAGCCATCGAACTAAAATTAAATAAGCCGGTTTATTTTGACGGACGGAATTTATTGAAAATGAATTCATCGAGTGGTCTTAGAAAAAAATGGGCGCAGTTATTATTCGATAAAAAAATTCCCGCACATTATCACTTGGTACTATCCGATGCTAAAATCTTTGATCTGCTGACCTCGCAGCCCTTAGGACTTATTCTGGCCTCGTTAGAGATGCGGCATACCGAATTTACAAAATGGCTCGAACTTTCCATTTTGCATCAGCATTTGGTCATTTTAAATCAGTTCCAAGCCACGGGATTTTCCAGCCACTGGACTTC
>JAYTHR010000267.1:0-1264 GCA_043732425.1 Bdellovibrionales bacterium | reverse complement strand
TGGTAAAATCGCCCCAGCGTCGACCACCTCACCGCGCCTTAAAACTTTTCGAACCGTGTTACGGCTGATCTTTAAAGTCTTTGCGATCTTGCGCGGTGAAGCCCCACGCGATTTTAATTCTAAAATTTGCTTTTGCATCTCAACCGACACCTTTACTGCTGCCATTCCCACCTCCGGGAATGACAGCAACATTCATCTTTTTGTTTGTCGCTGATGCTTCAATTTAATCACTCAGATCCATTATAGGTGGGTCAGATTGATGAAATCAGGTGGGTCCGATTGGTGAAATCGCCTGGGTCACATTGATGAAATCGGGTGGGTCAGTTAGATGAAATCGGTCAACTAGTGAGAAGCTGAGCTAAAGACAGACTCAAAAGATTCGAATCTTGAGAGGTTTGGAAAAAAGTCGAAGCCTTAAAATCTTCGACGGTTATTTTGAATTATAAGAATAAGTTTTTACTACGAACAGACTAGATCTACTTCCGGTAACATCCAAGGCCAGTAATTACAGCAACGTCTGCAACACGCTTTGAGTTTTCGGTCAGTTCGATAATTGATAATTTTGCGTTACGGATCGAAGCCACTTTTGTCGGTAGAGAAATACGGAGTGTTTCAAGTGATTGACCGCCACCACCAGCATCTTTTGAGCTAAAACCTAATTTCTCGCATAGCAATGCATAGTTGTTCCCAAAGTTATTTGCATTCTGAATCGCCTCGTCTGCATCGGTGATGAGTTGCATATCATGCTTCTCAAATCCTGCATCTCGGGCTTTCCATAACATTTTCTGGATCAGTTCATCTTCAGGTGAAACGCCGAGTATCGGAACACCCTTATAAGTTATGTCTGTAAGCTGAAAATACTTTGGTCCAAAACGAGGATCGGCTTTTTGAGTATATTTAAAATCGGAATGTGCAAAAGCACTCGCCGAACTAATTGTTAAAAAAGCCGCTAAGATACCTTTGAACATTTTAATCTCCTTTTGGCCGCAATGCGCCTTTGATTAGTTAGACCAATTACTATCGCAATGCTTGTGCCATCTTAGTGAACGATTAGTTTTGACTACACAAGAGCTATCAAGATTTTTTTTACAATTCGTCGTCTTTATTGCGCTCAAATTCGTCACTTTTTCGCGATTGAATGGACGATTAAATTTCAGCCGAAGACTCAAGTAAAGAAGTCCTCTTTTCTTCCATTGTGATCCCAAATCTGAATTTTACGATAAGCATTTTCAACTTCGACAATAGCGCCATCGACAAGGACACC
>JAYTHR010000266.1:0-1266 GCA_043732425.1 Bdellovibrionales bacterium | reverse complement strand
ATCATGATTTGGCTCTTTTCATAAAATTAGCACAGGTTGAAAAACCGAAGACGCGCGCGGATGTTCCAACTTTAGTTTTAGTTCCGGCTTTCATTATTTCGGAATTGAAAACAGCTTTTATGATCGGTTTCATTATTTTCTTACCTTTTTTAATTATCGATATTTTAGCCGCCAGCGTGCTGATGGCCATGGGCATGATGATGGTTCCTCCGACGGTGATTGCGTTGCCATTTAAGATTATGCTTTTTGTTCTTGTCGATGGGTGGAGTCTGCTCATTGGTTCCATGGTCAAAAGTTTCGGTTGAAGGTGGTTTAGATGAATGACGATGTCGTAATCCAATTAGGACAAGATGCTTTAAAGACCTTAGCTATGGTGGCGGCCCCGATGCTACTCAGTACGCTGATCATAGGTCTTATTGTCAGTATTTTTCAGGCTTTAACGCAAATTAACGAAAACACACTAACTTTTGTTCCGAAGATGGTTGTCATAGGAATAGTTATCATTATTGCTGGGCCGTGGATGCTAGACACGATGAGTACTTACACTGTGACTCTGTTTGAAAACATTTCGACAGTGGTTCGAGGACCCTAAATGATAAATATTTCGCAACTGAATGAAATTCAAATTTTAGCTTTCGGGTTGATCATGCTGAGAATGACATCTTTTGTAACGTCGTCGGCTATTTTTAGCTCAGCCTCGATTTCAGTTCTTGTTAAAATATTATTTTCGGTTGTGCTTACTTTTTTAGTTTTTAAATCTGTAGCGACGAACACGGTCATTGCGCGAATCAGCGAACATCAGGATCAACTAGTTCTGTTGTGCGCTCGCGAACTAATGCTTGGTTTAGTTTTGGGTTTTTTCACACGCATTTTCTTTTTTGCCTTATCTATGGCCGGAGAAATTGTTTCCGTTTCAACCGGTCTAGGACAAGCTCAGTTATTTAATCCCATGATTGGATCCATGGGTAATGCGATGGAGCAGTTTTACACGACCGTCGGGACTTTGCTGTTTTTAGCGCTAAATGGACATCACATGATGTTACAAGGATTAGTGCAAAGCTTTTCAGTTTCTGAAATCGCTCAACTTCAATTTAATTCAAACTCCTTCGCGGAAGTTGTTCTTAAAGCCCAGGAATTTTTTGAAATGGGAATTAAGATATCTGCCCCGATTTTAATATCGATGATCATTGTTCAAGTTGGCGTAGCACTTTTAAGTCGAGCAGTTCCGCAAATTAATGTCATGGTCACTTCGGCATCGGTGACTTC
>JAYTHR010000265.1:0-1266 GCA_043732425.1 Bdellovibrionales bacterium | reverse complement strand
TTTTTTTAGCTTTGGCTTGGACCAGAAAGTCCTAATATAAAAAGGCGCGAGCCTATCTTAAACTAAATCAAATTTTAGACGCCGTCGGGCAGTTTAAGGATCTTGAAATAAAATTTTTGGTGGCGCAAGTATTTCGTTTTTCTTTTTTAACTAGGACAATTTGATAAGTCATTATACTGGTCAAAAAAATCATTAACGGCGTCGATGGTCTTAGAAAATATTTAGATGAAGGCTTTAGCACGCGATATTCTGGGTAATACCTTAATTCAGAATGGCCAAATTCATAAGGGTCTGCAGCACTTGCAGCTGGCGATTAAATATTCAAAGTCCAGTCGCAATAAGTCTTTGATTCACGCGATTGAAACTTCCGAGCTGATATTTAAAAACGAATACGGGGTAGAGATTCAGGATTCTTTCACGAAGTTATTTTCCAAATTTAATTCTTCAGCAGGTCATGATAATTTTTCAAAATCAAACTTAGGCCTAGAATTGGCCCGTCAGTGGACGCTGCGGGGGGAATTTCAAAAGGCATCCGTCGTCTTAGAATCGGTGGCGGGGGCTATTTATGGGGCGCAGAACAGAAGGCAAGAGGTTCGTTATAATCTTCGATGGGCCGAACTTTGTTTTTTAAAAAACGAACTGGCAACAGCCTTGCATTTTATTCGTTCTGGGGAAAAAAGTTTAAATTATGTCGACCAGACGTATGAAATTCAATTATTAGGTTTAGAAATTAAAATAAAAGAAAAGCAGGGTGCGACGATTTCGGCGACGGCATTGGTGGTGTTTGGCAGTATATCGTTCTTGACGTTCCGAAGAAATAATTCGCTTTCTAAAGCCGCTTGTTCTTATGAGACAAGCGGCTGACTTAACAGCGATTCATTTTGGGATTATTGATAATGTGATTAAGTTTAAGTGTTCGTATTTTTTTCCGATAAGTTGGTATGAGAAAAAAATTAGCTTCAGTTTTAGCTCTGTTATTATTTAGCTTTTCCGTTACGGTCGATGCCGAAGAAGCTCAGTACGAACCCGGTTCGGACGTGCCCCTGCAGCAAACGAAACAGGTCCTTGGTAGCCGCTCGGCTAGAAGAAAAATAATTCGTGAAAATGAAAAAGCGCAGCAGGCGGACTCAACAGCCCGAGAAGTCATGGGAGAAAATGTTGAAGATATGTATCAAGTTTCTGCTGAGATGATGCAAATGCTGGCCACGCAGACCAAAGGTGATCCAGAGAAAATGCAACAAATGATCGACTTAGCTAGTCGCAATC
>JAYTHR010000264.1:0-1270 GCA_043732425.1 Bdellovibrionales bacterium | reverse complement strand
AAGTGTTTCAGCAACGGCTACGGGAACAACTGACACTGCAGCTCCGGTTGGTTCTAAACCAGCTCCGGTGACTTAAAGCTTTCGGAAAATGTCGGTGTTCGCTAGTTTCTTTGAAAACACATTGTTTATTGTCACCCATCTGCGGTGGCAAGATCTTGTCGATATCATTCTGGTTTGGTTGATTGTTTACCGTGTGTTGAATTTAATTCGGCGCACGGGAACGATTCAAATGCTGTCGGGCCTAGGGATTCTGGCCATCGCTTATGTCGGAAGTCAGTGGTTTGAGTTTTACACTTTAAATTGGCTTTTGGAAAAATTCTTCTCAAATTTGTTCGTGATCATAGTGGTCCTATTTCAAGGTGAAATTCGTCGTGCCTTAGCCCACATCGGCAGCCATCCGCTATTTGCCGATGTGTCGTCCGCTATGGAAACCCACATCATTGAAGAAATTGTTCGAGGGGTTATCACCGCAGCCCAAAAAGGCTATGGGGCCCTGATCGTTATCGAAAAAGATATTCTAGTCGATTATCACATTGAAACCGGCACGGAGTTGGATTCCAAGATTTCAGGCGAAGTGATTCAGTCGATTTTTCACCCGCAGGCTCCGATGCATGACGGGGCTATTATCATTCGCGGATCTAAAATCATTTCGGCAGGTTCATTTTTACCACTGAGTAAAAATCCAGCTTTAGATAAAAATTTAGGAACGCGCCACCGAGCGGCGATTGGTCTCACTGAAGAAACCGACGCTTTAGTGCTGGTTGTTTCAGAGGAAACAAAATCAATTAGCGTTGTCATCGGTGGGCAAATGCATCCGAATGCACAACTTGCCGAAGTTCGCCAGGCGCTGTATGAAGTGTACGGCTTTAAATATAAAAACTATCAGCACGAGGCAAATCCATGAAATTAGCTGAGTATCTGCAATGAGGAAAAAAGCTGCCGAAAAGATGGATCGATTAAAAAATGGTCTATTTGAAAATGGGTCTTACAAACTTGTCGCTTTATTTATCGCGCTCATACTTTGGCTTACGATTTTGGGACGACGAGAATTTGTGGTAAATAAAGAAATCGACGTCGAATTCACGGTCGCGGCCAATCTGATGATCAGCGAACAGTCTTCAGAAAAGATTCGAATTAAAATTTCGGGACCGCAGCCTTTACTTAAAAAATATAAAGAATCCAGTCAGCCAATTCTTATCAGCCTAGTCGATAAAACCAGCGGAGTTTACGAAATAGATATGACCGCCGCCCGCGTCGAGGCTCCGGCCGG
>JAYTHR010000263.1:0-4565 GCA_043732425.1 Bdellovibrionales bacterium | reverse complement strand
TTTCTCAGAACAGGTTCATGCGCTTCAAGCTGGTGACTTCAATGTGCCAGAGAAAATCACGATCGAAAAGAAGTCCTTGGTCTTAAACGGGACCGCTTACCGAAAGGTAACGGCTTTCAAAGTTAAGGTCTGGCTCAGCGCCCTTTATTTAGAATCACCATCGAAAAGTTCAGAGGACATCTTAAATTCCAAAACATTTAAAGTCGTGGATCTTTACCCGATGTATGACATTTCTGCTAGCGATAGTGTTAAAGGCTGGCAGCTGGCCTTTGATGATAATTGCGAGACCAAATGCGCGGAAATAACACCAGAAATTCAGAAATTTTTAGCCACGGTCTCAGATTTTAAAAAGAAAGATACGTACCGTTATGAATTTACAGATCGCGGAGTGGAACATTTTATAAATAGTAAACTCATTTTTAAATCGACTAATTTAGAATTCTCAAAACTTTTATTATCAACCTGGATTGGAAAAAAACCGCCTACTGATGAGGTTAAAAAAGGTCTTTTGTCGGAAGTTCATTGATAGTCTGAAAAAAGATGCTCCACATTTTTTCGGTGTCGATGTTGGTCACAATATTAATTTCAACTCGTTGGATAGCTTTTTTACGGTCGTGATAAGTCTTTGGGATGTCGTTCACATCACAAAGAAATAATCCGTTTGAAAACAAGTAGCCATATCCTTTTTCGATGTGGCAAGTTTCGGGATATCGACTGGCGATGGCACTGACCAAATCCCAAACCGGAAAGCTTCTTCGGCCTTTAACCAGCAAACTACGCCAGCTCCAGCGCCGACTGTTCCTCCAAAGGTAACGACCGATCTGTGACTCGCAAATTTTCGTCTTGTGCGTGGGTAGTAACTGAAGTTGAAACGCGATATCTAATGGAACAATTGTTTTTTTTATCTTCTGTGAAATCACTATTTGAAAAGAATCTAAATCTTGGGTGGCATTAAACTCAACTGGCCAAAATGGAGGCCATCTTCCGCGCGTTTGAATACGTCCTAACGTCATCCAGATTTGTGATGGCATGAATTGATTTTTACAAAAGTAAGCTAAATTTGTCAGTGGCCCCAATGCCAGATACTCTGATCCGTTCTGCGGTGTGGGCGCCCTTAATAAGTGTTTACGACCAAGTCCTTCGTAACAAGGAACTTTCGAATCAAGTTCCGCTAGAATTTCACAATTATTTTCATAACAGCTTTTAGAATCAGCATTTCCAGAAACGCTGTAAATCGCTGAAACCAGCTTTGACTCACAAAGTAAAAAAGCAATTGCGAAAGCATCATCGACGTCGCCGCCAAAAATTTTTTCGAGAGTAGTTCGCGGTGTTCTCAGCGCATTATCTGTATCAATGACGATTGGAATTATTGATTGTCCAGTCATAAGGTATATATTTTACTTTGTATTCAGCAGGAACTTTGTCTTGCCGGTAAAGATTTACGTAATCAATGATCGAATTAGCTTTTCTCGGAACAAAATCTTCTGGAAAAAATTTAATAATTTCTGTGACTTCAACTATTTTATGAGCAGAATCTACACGTACATTTTTCTCAGAGTTAAAAAATTCCACGGCTAATTTTTGCAAGTCATCGTGTAAAGTTTCAGCGGCAAAAGGTTTTCTTGGTAATCTAGGGCAGGAAACCGCCATGCAGTTTAGGGCCCAGTGAACCCGATCTTCATTAAGCTTTCGAATGTAATCCGTTTCATAGGTTACTAAAGACATTCTCTGTCCTCCGACTTCCATTTTAGTCAAATAGAAGAATTGTACTTTTTTAAATCCAGCATTAGTTTCTGGAATTCCTTTTTGGATGACGGTGTTCATGGACAAAGCATTGTAAGCATTAATGTGATAAGCTAGCAGCTCATTACCAGATTTAAAATCACTCCATTTTTTTTGCGCAATGTAAGCCACATAGCTTTCTAAATCTTGCGGATTTTTCAATAAATTATTGAAATCAACTTCGCCTTTATCGTTGACGAAGTTTTCTAGCACTTTGCCATAAGCTTGAATTGCTTGCTGATCGTTAACAATTTGGCGCACCACCGGGGTTTTTTGGAAAGTCGAACAGGCCGACAATCCAAAACCCAAGACAAGCAAAAACTTCTTAAGCATTTTTAGATTCATTTTTATTTTTTTGCTCTTTTAATAATTGCTTCACACGACCCTTGGCTTGCTTCATCGGGATATTCGCAGGGTCCATATGAAACGTTGTCCCCTCAGGAATAGGATCGAAATCCCCCGTCAACGGATTCCAAAGTTTTTCGCCTTTTTCAGATTTCATCGTTAGCGGAGCTAAAATATATTCGTCGCGTTTCGCATTGTGCATGCACATTGAAAGCGGACCATCTTTTGTAGCTACCATGAAAACGCAACCTTCAATACGGTCGGTTTCTAATTTGCACGCATCCATAAAGTTATGAATGAAGAAAGATATTTTATTAACTTTAAAACCAGATTTGATCAGATCCCATTTCATTTTCCATGCGTGGCGACCCGCAAAGCGAAGACCTTGCCAGATCAGATGTCTTTCTTTAGCGACCATCGCAACGACTCGCTTAACCGTGTTCCAACGATTCTTGCGATCGAATACGACATCTTTGGTGACGTCTAACACCTCAATTAAAAAATCAGGCTCATCCCAGATATCGTAAAGATTTCCGTTACAAGAAAACATATAAGAATATTTATTACATTTGGGGTGCCCGATCATGGGAACGTCAAAACTGATTTTCGTGTCAGCGCCCTTGCGGATTTGTTCCATCACCGTTTCTTGCGTGATGAGGAAATCGCGCTCACGTAAAACGCCGCGACCTGTATCCGCTTGCAGCTGAAAAGAAGCAAAGCGAATGATATTTGATTTTTTACGAAAGAATTCGATTAACGCTGGTATTTCATGAAAATTTCCTGCATAAACCGTCGTGTTAAAAATAACCATGATCGGAAGGCCTTTAGCTCTTTCGATATAATCTTCACGGATTTTATTGAGCTCTACTTCCGTAGCAAAACCTTTTCGCTCTTGAGTCAAATCAACGTGAAATGCGACGTCCGACAAACCTACCGAAGAAAGTTCAATCAAAAGATCGCGCGTCGCTTTAATTCCGTTTGTTAATAAAGAGGCTCTCATTCCCAAATCAGTGATTCTCTTAACGATAGCGACAAGTTCCTTACGATCACGTAAAGTGGGATCCCCACCCGAAACCTGGACGTCCGTGTTCGGCCCATAGTGTTTACGAACCATTTCTAAACGCGCAAAAATTTCCTCTAACGGAACGTCTTTCACCGCTTCAGAGCTATCCGACAGATAACATAAAGTACAATCTAAATTACAGCGCTGCGTGATTTCTAAAGAAACGCAGCCAATACCCCAGCGACGGCCAGCGAGCTGTGGCTTGCTCCACTGCTTTACTTTTTTCATTCGCTCTTCTAAAGGCTTTCGGTATTGTCCCAGCTCAGGCAGCTGGTGATAAGGCTTCCAATCCGTAATCTCTTCCGGAGTCATGTAGACGATTGGTTGCTCTTCTTGATTTAAATTTGCTTGTAACCCTGAATCCATGAATCCCCCAAAGACTTAAATTTGACTCTTTAGTTTTGAGAGAACCTTGTTCCTAGTCAATGTATTTGTGGCAGTCTTTATGAAACGAATACTTATACTTTAGTCTAGCTGCTGCCGGATAAAGTTTTAGACCCGCAGCTACGTTTAATAGCCAAGTATATCAATATAGGTCGTTCCCTTAGCCAAAGTTGACGAAGGCTTTGCACGTTGCCCTTTAATCAAAATTTTACCGGTTTGAAAAAGAGTTTTAAAAGTAGTTCGAGTTATATTCTGCAAATCCAGATTTTCTTTTTGCTCCCGCAAACTCTTTAACAAAACGGCATCGAGCCTGACACCAGAGCTGTTCAGCTCAAGTATAACTCGAAATGATTTCGGGGGACGCGGGGGAACATGATCATTAAATGGCATATATTAAAATCTCCTTAAATTCTTTTCAAATCGCCTGTCTAATAGCACTGAGAAGTTCGTTGTAGTCGAAGGGTTTATGAAGAACTTTTTCAACGCCCAAGGATTTGGCTTGCTCGTCAGAAATATCGCTAAAGCCAGTCGCTAAAAATACTTTGGGCTTTACGCCCTGCATATTAAAAATATTTTTGGCTAATTCAGTGCCGTCGCCATTGGGCATACGAACATCAGAAATAACGCAATCGAAAGAAGTGCGGGAGATCATTTTAAAGGCTTCGTGCCCGTTGTGTGCTTCCTCGACTTGATAAGATCCTAATTCCAAAAAATCTTTCAGAATTTCACGTAACATGGGCTCATCGTCGACTACTAAAATTTTTTTAATCATATCATCCTATAAAAGTATTTGGGTTTTCGAAAGAATTATTGAGTCGCGGAATTTCGATAACAAAAGTTGTATGTAAAGCTAATGGATCTAAAAAAAGTCTTCCAAAATGATTTTCTACTATTCCCTTTGAAATACTAAGACCTAGGCCCGTACCCTTACCCACTTGCTTGCTAGTATAAAAGGGTTCGAACATTTTTTCAATTAATTGCGGATTAATTC
>JAYTHR010000262.1:0-1276 GCA_043732425.1 Bdellovibrionales bacterium | reverse complement strand
CATGGACCACTAGAAGGCGAAGCGGTGGCATCCGATGGTCAATTTACGTTTCACATTAGAGGCGCATTTGTTCGTTACAAACCAGAACTCAATAGCCTGTTTGTTTCCGGTTTAGTTGCTCACGATATTGGACCTTATTTTCAATTGGATCCAAAAGCCTGGCCTACTTTTATTCGCGCATCTAATTGTGACCCAGCTGGTCAGAAATTACCTGCGAATGAAATTCAATCTTTTTGAACAACATTTGTTCTTAAGTCTTTTTGAAGACAAAGAAGCTTCGATGATTGCACAGGCGATGGACGCAGCATGAATAAAATTAACATAGATTCAATAGGAGGTATTGAGGATAGGACGAATTAAGGCCGAATCGTTCAAGAGGATAGATTTACCGAGTTAAAATTAAATTTAATTCTTTTACGAAAGCATCTCCCTTAATATCTAAAATGATATTTTCCGCTCCAAAACCAATAAATAATCCGCTGGTTAAAAATAATCTGTAACTATGAATTTCAGTATTAAGCTGTAAGGGCTGACCCAGTACAGTTTTATGGACTGACACTTTAATTTGTGCTGGTAAATGATCAGCTCCGGAAACCACGTCGATACCGACTAATCGGAAACCCTTGAAATGGGCTAAGTTTTGAAAATAATCTTTGGCTTGAAGTTTAGAAACACCCGTAAAATGGCGATTGATATTTAATTTTGTATTAAAATATTCAGGAACTTGTGACCAAGCGTTTTGGCTTATCAGTGTAAAAATCAAGAAAATGGCAGAGATTAAAAGCTGTCTGAATTTTTGAATTTGTTTTTTCAAAGTACTGACTCCTGTAAAATTTAGATAAGTTTAAAACCTGTTTTGACCTTAATTAATCACCAACCCAGCTTCAAGAGCAACGCTTTTGTTATTATATTATGGAACTAAAGCTTCATACTGCTTTACCAGAACACTGGTATTGAATGCCATCGTGTTAAGATTTTGCGACTGATGCAATAATGCATTGTAGGCTTTGCGTGTTTTTTTAGTTGAATTTTGACAAGCTGATTAGCCATCTATCATTCATTCCCATAGCGCCTGCAGTTTGTGTTCAAATATATCCGATTAGCTTCATATTGATCTTAAAAAAAGTCTTGGATTCTTGTGGAACTTTTAATCAATGTCTAATTGTTCGTTGATTTTTTCAGTAGGTAAAAAATCACGCGCTTAAAAGTTTCTTTATTTTAGATATTTAGCCGGCTGATCAATTTTGGGACATGGTTTCCCGCTTGCAGTTCACGT
>JAYTHR010000261.1:0-1276 GCA_043732425.1 Bdellovibrionales bacterium | reverse complement strand
TCAGTGGGGGATGCCCGCTTCTTTTCGAAAATAAACCGAATAAAGGCATGATATCGATAGTGCTGTCTTCATTTAGAAAATCAGCTTCGCGCGCAATTAGACCGTGCTCAAAAACAAGTTGTTGATTCTGATCGACAAAAAATCCTAGGCCTTCTTCTTTTTTTATAGTGGCTCCCACAAATTCGGGAATGATGCTGGCTCCGTGCATTTTCCAGGTGGCCTGATCTGTTTTTCCGATCATGGCGCTAATGCCGACGCTGCGGCGCACTTCCCAATCAGCAATCAAGCGTCCCATCCCATCCTGGTACTGAGCCAAGCTCAGCTTCAAATACAGAGGAGCCTGCTGCTCGTCGGGATTCCAGGCGATCACCGAGCGCGTCGATGATGTGGCCGAAGCCCAATAAAATCCGGCCCAGCCGTAACGATCAATTAAGGGTTTATACAAATCGACACTTTGGGGATGAATGAAGAAACGGAAATAATTTTTATTTCCGTTTTTTATAAGCATTTGTTTCCGCACGCTGGGCTGACCAGCAAAAGAATCAATGATGTTCAAATCGGACACGGGAATTTCTAAGTATTGCAGTTGGTAAATACGGCTTTTACCCGGCTGATAATCGGGGGCTACCGATGTCGTTGGTTTGTAGTCGTTGCGGCCTTCGCGCTGAATAAATTTCTGAATCTGAGGGCTGGGGAATTGCTGAGCCGACGCCAGAAAGCTGACGAACAGAAGCTGAACTAATAAAGAAATCGAAAGGAAATAGCGACGCATACCTAACTAGAATTCAACACTTGTGCCATTCAAGAACCCGCCGGATAAAGCTCCGTCTTCTATGGGTTTTTGGGATGTCTATCTGATTGACAGGTGCTTAGCGTAAACTGGTGTCTGAGCTCAGGACATTAGTCTTAATCCGACAAGAATTTCGATTAAAACTGCACTCCATTTTGAAGTGCCTTAGAATGATAATGTGAAAAAAATAATCATGATTTTAGTGGCCTTTCCGATGTCTCTTTTTGCGTCTGTTCAACAGGTTAATTTTGAATTAACAAAAACCGCGGTGGCCGAATTAAACGCTTTGCCTTCGGTGCAAAACTTGATTGAATTGGCCGACATCACTCTGGAAGCGAAAGAACTTCTAAAAAATGAAGTAGGTATTGGAAACTTAGCCAAGAAAATTTTATTTACGTCTGATAAAGATTCCGTTTTGATTCAATTTGGCGAAAAAAAAATCAGCGTAAAATTTAAAAATCCGGCAAAAGGAAAATATCTCGTCGC
>JAYTHR010000260.1:0-1277 GCA_043732425.1 Bdellovibrionales bacterium | reverse complement strand
CGTTAAGCCCAATATACAAAGTTGCGGATTTCGCTCGAGAAGTTTTTTAATAATTTCTTGATATTGTGTTGCACTTTCGTCAGCAACACGGTGACACTCGTCGATTACCAGAAGAGAAAAATTGTTAAAAAAATCTTCCGGGGCTCTGGCTACAGATTGCACGCTGCCGAAGATCGCTTTTTCTTCCCGGTCTTTTTTTCCAAGACTGGCAGAAAAAATTCCTGCAGAAAGGCCATAGCTTTGGTACTTCGCATGATTTTGTTCAACAAGTTCTTTGACGTGGGCCAAAACTAGGACGCGTCCTTTTGCAATTCGAGCCAGTTCAGCAATGACCAAGCTTTTCCCGGCACCGGTCGGAAGTACAATTAGAGCAGGATCTCTTTTATTTTGAAAAAACTTAATGACGTTATTGACTGCTTGTTGCTGATAGTCGCGAAGTTTGTACATGTGAATATACTAAGAATTTAAGAAAAGATTTACACCAACAAAATAAAGAAAGTTAAGAAATTTAAGCCTGTTTTTGGCAGAGTTTATCTTTAATTTATTTATTGCTTCAAAGACATCGTTCCGCGATGATAGCCTTCTGGTGTTGATACTTAATTCGGAAATTATCTCTAGTTGGCGAGACGTTTTTTTACTTTTCGCAATTCCCATTGGCGGCGGCATTCCCGCCGGCGTTTTGCTTGCTAAAGCTCGTGGCATCGACTGGCCGATCATGACCGCGATTTATTTTTTTTCGGATATTTTATTAGCTTTATTATTTGAGCCCATGTTGTGGGGATTTGTCTGGATGACGAAGCGATTTCAATTTTTTGCACGACTGCGAGACGCCATCAAACAGTCTACAAGTCGCACGATAGCGGGATATGGAGCTTCCCCGGGACCTTTTCTGTTGGTGGTTATTGCTTTTGGCGTGGATCCCATGACGGGTCGGGCAGCAGCCCAAGCGGCGGGGCATGGTTTTTTCACCGGATGGGCGATTGCCATCTTAGGAGATATGTTTTTCTTTGGTTTAATAGCAGCATCCACTCTTTGTTTAAATAGCATTTTAGGTGACGGAACCTGGACTGCGGTAATTATTATGATCGCAATGGTGGGTGTTCCGGCCGTGATTAAAAAAATTAAATCTGCTTCGTCAGGATTGTAGGACTTTAAGCTAGTTCGACAGGTTAAATCTCATTAAGTCTTAACTCGAATACCCCGATGCGAAATAAGTCAGTTAAATTTCTTGGAGATCAATGAGAAAAGCATTCGCTTTCGCCTTCATTTTTATTTTT
>JAYTHR010000259.1:0-1281 GCA_043732425.1 Bdellovibrionales bacterium | reverse complement strand
AGGCAGGCGAGCTCGTTATTTGTTTGACCAGCTACAGTTTAATTTGCTGGCTTTGCAGCAAATTCGCGGTGCTTATGGATTGGAATGATGGATTGATCATTCAAGCTAGGATCATAATTAAGTTCAATTTTAAATCCCGTAACGGCCTCAATCACTTGCATGCCGTCAACGTGCATCTTATTTTTTTGAAATTCAGGTATTTTTTTAACCTGAGCGCGAGCTTCGACAAAATCATTCGCAGCAACAAAAAAATTCATATGACTTTCGTAGAGGCCATCACCTATTTTTTCATCATAAAATCCACAGTGAACCAAAAATAACTTCATAACTGGCCTCGTTGGTTATTGCTTTGTTGGCGCAAAATAAAATAATAAATCAGTCCGGCTAAAGTACCACCTAAATGAGCCCCGTGTCCGATCGGTAAACCTCCGCCCTCAAACTGAGAGAAAAGTCCCCACAGATCTAAGCCAACAAAAAGAATGGCGCCCCAAATCGCGGGTAGAGGAAGAATGCCTAAAACATAAAGTTTTTCTTTCGGAAACATCAATGCAAATAATAAAATGACTCCGGAAATGGCTCCTGAAGCCCCAAGGGCGGGAATGCTGGCCTCGTTCAGAAGATATCTTGAAACAAGTGCGTGACTTAGTGAGCTAACAATTCCGGCCGCAAGATAAAACTTTAAAAAGCGGCGCGAACCTAAAACGCTTTCGACCACGCGACCAAAACTGAAAAGAACAAACATGTTCATCAGGAAGTGCCAGAACTGGTGGTGGGAAAAAACCGAGGTGATTAAAGTCCAAAAACGGCCCTCAGCCAAACCTGTCCAAGACACTAAGAAATTATCCGTCATAAACTGCGGAACCCAAGAAAAACCTGTGTGAATGTTCCAGAATAAAAAAACCAGTAAATTGATGATTATTAAATTCCGAATCAATGGCGATGGGGTGTTATTTTTCGGCATAGCTTGAGCCTTTAGAGACAACCAGCAAGCGGGCCCCCTCATCAGCAATTAACTGTTTCGCGACTTTGACGGACACGGCAGGCGCATCAAAGAAAATCAAATCAGCATCCGGGCCCTGAGAAGTTATAACATTGGAACCAAAAAGAAAAAGTTTATTCGAGGTAAAACTTAAAGCTCCACCCATTCCAATTTGTAAGAGATCAGCCGAATTTAATATGAGTTCATCCGCTTCGATTGTTAAATAGGTTGTTTGTAAGTTATCGATTTTGCCGCAAAGTACGACCGTTTTTGCACGAAGAAGAATTTTTTGTTGATGCGCC
>JAYTHR010000258.1:0-4583 GCA_043732425.1 Bdellovibrionales bacterium | reverse complement strand
AAATGGCTTCTTTAAGAAAGACAATTTCTGAGCAAGGTATAAAATTACTCATTAAACACACCTGGCCTGGAAACGTGCGCGAACTAAAAAACTTTATCGAGCGGGTCTATATTTTAACTCCTTCTGATTTTGTTGATGTGCACGATTTGCGCTTCGCCGGCTTGATTGACAAACGAGACGCATCTTCAAGCTCGGTCTTAGATGTGACCGATATGTCGACTTTTCGCGAAGCCCGCGCCGAATTTGAAAAAGAATATCTGATTAAAAAAATTCAGGAAAATGGCGGCAATATTTCAAAAACAGCCGAAGCGATTGGCCTTGAGCGCAGCTACTTGCACCGCAAAATAAAAGCCTACGGGATCGAGGCAAATATATGAATTTAAAATGGAGTCAAACCCATCTTTTTACTTATAAAGAAGCACCGTCAGATGCCGAGATTCCATCTCACAAACTGATGATCCGTGCTGGCCTTATTAAAAAGCTAGCGCCGGGTTTATATACCTATGGCAACATGGGTCTGCGGGCGATTCGAAAATTTGAAGCTATCATTCGCGACGAGTTAGACCGAGTGAATTGCATCGAGGTTTTAATGCCGGTCGTGCATCCTAAAGAACTTTGGGCGGAAACAAACCGTTGGACTGAAATGGGCGCGGGCCTTCTTAAATTTAAAAATCGTAATGATCACGAATTTTGTTTGGCGGCGACCCACGAAGAGGCGGTCGTAGATTACGTTCGTCATGATTTAAAATCGTGGCGCGATTTTCCAAAAAATATTTACCAGATTCAGACAAAATACCGTGATGAGATTCGACCTCGATTTGGTCTCATGCGTGGTCGTGAATTTTCTATGAAAGATGCTTACAGTTTTGATATGGACCAAGCCGCCGCCTTAAAAACCTATGACGTCATGTACAAAGCTTACGAAAGAATTTTTAATCGCCTCAATTTGCAATTTCGAATCGTGCAAGCCGATGCCGGCAATATCGGTGGCAGTCAGACTCACGAATTTCAACTGCTTGCGGACGCCGGGGAAGACGCTTTACTCGTCAGCGATAAAACAAATTTCGCGGCGAATATTGAAGTTTGCCCAGCCCAGGATGCCGTTCCCTATGTTTCAAAAGAAACGGATTTAAAAGCTACCGAGAAGTTCGCAACTCCGGAACAGAAAACGATTGCAGAGCTTGAAAAATTCACGGGTGTTCCGGCCCGGGAATTAGTAAAAACATTATTTTACAACAGCAACGAAGGCCAAGACCCTAAAAATAAATCCATAAAGCCTTTTGCCGTTCTTTTGCGTGGAAGCGATGAAGTCAATCCTATTAAACTAAAAAATCTTTTAGGAATGACGAATCCACCGCAAATGCTAACGGATAATGAAGTGAAAGAAGTTTCCGGAGCCAATCCCGGTTCATGCGGACCTATCGGCTTAAAAATTCCTGTCTACGCCGACACCGGAATCATGAATCTTCGAAATTATATTGTCGGCGCCAATGAAGATGGCTTTCATTTGAAAAATATAAATCACGAACGAGATTATCAAATCACCAAGGTAGCTGATTTACGCATGGCTAAAGAAGGGGATAAGTGCCCTGAATCGGACGGCCGTCTAAAATCATTTCGCGGCATTGAAGTGGGACACGTTTTTTATTTGGGACAAAAATACGCGAAAAAAATGAATGGCGTCTTTCTGGATAAAAACGGCCGCTCGCAATTTTACGAAATGGGCTGCTACGGAATTGGCGTGACCCGTACTGTTCAGGCCGCGATCGAGCAAAGTCATGATCAGGACGGAATTATTTGGCCGAAAGCCATTGCGCCTTTTCATGTTCATATTTGTCACCTCGATCCCAAAGATGCCGCGTTAACTTTCTACGTTGAGAATTTAATGAAAACGCTCGAAGAAAACAAAATAGATGTATTCTTAGACGATCGCGACGAGCGTCCAGGGTTCAAATTTAAAGACGCAGACCTATTAGGCTTCCCGGTGCGAATTGTTGTCGGCAAGAAAGGTTTTGATGCGAACGAAATTGAAGTGGTTAATCGAAAAACCAAAGAAGTTTCAAAAGTAGCTCCGGCTCAAGCTGCCCAGAAAGCTATGGATTTATTAAAATGAAACTTCTAAAAAACCCACTCATTTTAGCCCTTGATGTCGATCAGAAAGAAGACGCGCAAAAAATCTTAGATCATGTGGGCGATTTGATCGGTGGAATTAAACTAGGTCCCAGGCTGACTTACAATTATGGGGCTTCTCTAGTTTCGGAATTTGCAAAAATTGCCCCCGTCTTTGTAGACAATAAATATTTTGATATTCCTTCAACGATGGAAGCCGCAGTTCGCGCCAGTTTTCTAGCCGGAGCAACTTTGGTAACGGTTCATGCTCTGGCAGGGATTGATGCCTTAACGAAACTTTCTGCATTGGAAAGTGAACTCAACCAGATGCGACCGTTTAAAATTTTAGCGGTGACTATTTTAACCAGCTGGGAAAAATCTTCACTGCCTGAAAATTTCCATTCGTGGTCACTAGAAAATCATGTACGTAGCCTATCACAGTTAGTGCATCAATCCGGCCTTAGGGGTTTAGTGTGCTCAGGACATGAACTTGAATTCATTTCCCAAAAAGATTTTTTCACGGTAATTCCGGGAATTCGTCTTTCAAGTGATGAGTCTCAGGACCAGAAAAGAGTTATGACTCCGAAGCAAGCGATAAAGTCCGGAGCTCATGCTTTAGTCGTTGGCCGGGCCATTTTAAAATCCAACGAGCCCCGACAAACCATTTTAGAAATATTAGAAAGTTGTTAAAATGAAAAAGCCATTTCGCCCTCGCGGTTTCGCGGTAAAAAAAAACAAATCGGATGCTACGGCAACTCCGCCAAGTAAATCACGCTCTCACGCCGGGGCCCAAAGTCACGCAAATCCGTACACTAAAGCACAGTCTAAAAATTTCGCAGCCGCAGGACCTCAGCAAAAAGCGGGTCCACGAGCTGATTCCAAGCTAACTTTTCCTCGCGGCTGGCGCCATGTTGCAGGCACTCATGCGATCAAAGAACTTCTTCTAAAAAGGCCACGTTCTGTTCAGGTCGTCTTAGTCCAGAACAACTGGAAGACCTCAGCCGAACTGCGCGAATTGATGGAAACCTTAGAAACCAAAAAAATAAAATTTGAGGAAAAAACCGAAGCGCAATTATTTCAGCTTTGTCATTCACACCAAGGCGCCGTCGCTTTGTCGAATGAAACGCCCGAATTCAAGTACGAAGAATTAGCCTGGGAAAGCCATGGTTTGGTCGTGGCCTTAGACGGCGTTGAAGATCCACACAATCTTGGCGCAGTGATGCGAACAAGCTGGCTAATGGGGGTGCACGGAGTCATAATTCCTGACGACCGCGCCGTCGGTTTAACCGCTACGGTCAGTAAAGTGGCTTGCGGCGGAGTCGAGCACGTTCCTATTTATCGCAACAATCAATTTCACAAACCTTTCGAAACATTAAAGCAAGCGGGCTTTTGGGTTTATGGCCTTAGCCACGAAGCTAAAAAAACAATTTACGACATTAAATTTCCTGAAAAAGTGATCTGGGTTTTAGGTGCTGAAGATAAAGGTTTGCGCACAACAACTGAAAAAATCTGTGATGAATTAGTAAGCATACCGCAGCTTTCTGCGGATGCAAGCTACAACGTCTCGGTTTCGGCAGCACTGGCGATTGCTGAGACCAAACGACAGTGGAATCTAAAAAAATAAGATCCGCTGAAATTTATTTTGACCAAGTGATTTCAATCCAGTAGAAATTTCAAGTTACGACTTAACGAGATTATTTTTTATTCGACTTATGTCAGTGTGCTGGTTTAGCTCAATTGGTAGAGCAGCTGATTTGTAATCAGCAGGTTGCGGGTTCGAGTCCCATAACCAGCTCCAAATTTTTGCGAGTGTGCAATTGTTTGGGTAGGTGCCCGAGTGGTTAAAGGGGGCAGACTGTAAATCTGCTGACTTCGGTCTACGAAGGTTCGAAACCTTCCCTGCCCACCATCTTTTTCTTTTGAATCGGCAACGGTTTAGAAAACAAAGATTGGTTCCAGCCCGCCACGGTTGGTTCCAGCTGTACAGTCGCAAGAGTTTGTTGGCGGGGGTAGCTCAATTGGCTAGAGTATCTGCCTTCCAAGCAGAGGGTTGCGGGTTCGAGACCCGTTCCCCGCTCCAAGTAAACTTTTGTGACTTGTTTTGTGAAAGAACAGGCGAAGCTCTCATTAAGCCCGTGTAGCTCAGTGGTAGAGCACACCCTTGGTAAGGGTGAGGTCGTCGGTTCGGCTCCGATCACGGGCTCCAAATCTTTCAGAAATGAAAGATAAATCGGAGCAGGATCAAAAGCTTCGGTTCTAATTTGCTAGTGTTTTTAAGTTTTAAGCTTAGTTTTTGAATTTAGTTTTGATTTTAGTTTTGATTTTAGTTTTTGAAATTTAATTAATGAACGAAAAATATAACAATCTCTGCAGGAGGATATAATGTCTAAAGAGAAATTTAACAGAAATAAACCCCATTTGAACATCGGAACAATCGGTCACGTCGATCATGGAAAAACAACTTTAACAGCTGC
>JAYTHR010000257.1:0-1282 GCA_043732425.1 Bdellovibrionales bacterium | reverse complement strand
AAATCTGGATACGCGGTGGTGTTCGCGCGCACCTGGCGTAGTGTTGCCGCGTGATCTATGTTGATCCCTAATGAAATCTTATGTTTCTTAAATTTCTTCGAATTATTTTTCATATCACTTTTCACAAGCCAAACCCCTTTTTATTTCAATGATAGACTTAAGAAATTTCTTTTTCTAAAAAGTGCGCCATTTTTTCGGCAATCGCCGCTATTTTTTGTCGATTGGTTCCCTCGACTAAGATTCGAATTAAAGGCTCTGTTCCTGAGTAGCGAATAAAGATACGGCCCTCATCTTTTAGTTCGGCCTCTTGTACCGCCAGTAACTCGGCATAACCTTTAATTTGTTTTAGTTCCACGCGGCTGCGCACGCGGCAATTAATTAAAACCTGAGGAACTTCTTCAAAGACATTTGTTAACTCACTAATTTTTTTCTTGGTCTCACGCATGACCGAAAGCACGTTCAGAGCGGCCACGGTTCCATCGCCCGTGGTGGAATGATCCAGAAAAATAATGTGACCTGATTGCTCCCCGCCTAAATTAAAACCACCCTTACGCATCTCTTCGACCACAAATTTATCACCGACGTTTGTTTTGATAACTTTTATTCCTTCGGCACTCATCGCTTTTTCTAATCCAAAATTACTCATTTGAGTTACGACGACGGTGTTGTGATTAAGAACTTTTTTTCGCTTCATGTGTAACGCGCAAATCGCTAAAATATGATCTCCATTAAGCATTTTTCCGTTTTCATCCACCATAATCACCCGGTCCGCATCGCCGTCTAGACCAATCCCAACGTCGGCACGGTATTGAACGACGGCCTGGGACAGTAAGCTCGGATGAAGGGCTCCGACCTTATCATTAATGTTCGTGCCATTCGGTGAATTTCCAACATGAATAACTTCAGCGCCTAATTCTTCAAAGATCGCTGGCGCCACCTTGTAAGAAGCTCCATGAGCTGTATCCAGAACAATTCGAAGGCCGTCCAAAGTATATTCTAGCGGAAAAGCGCTTTTTGCATAAACGATATAGCGACCTTGCGCATCTTCAATACGCCGAGTTCTTCCGATATCTTTAGCCGGCGGTAAATACTTTGTTAGATTTTCTTCCGCCACAAGGCGTTCAATTTCTTTTTCTAACTGGTCATCTAATTTAAAACCATCCGGGCCAAAAATTTTTATTCCATTATCTTGATACGCATTATGAGACGCCGATATCACAATACCGGAAGCCGCACGCATCGTGCGCGTCAGGTACCCAATGCCCGGTGTGGGTAGCGGTCC
>JAYTHR010000256.1:0-4599 GCA_043732425.1 Bdellovibrionales bacterium | reverse complement strand
GTGTGGACCCTGTGGAATCGAAAATAGATTTGCTCAGCAGCGGAATAATTCCAATAGCTAATAAATTAAGACCCGTGCCGATGACTACCGCATTCGATTTTAATTTTAAAACTAAAAGACAAAAAATTTGCGCAAATATTAAAGCGGCGAAGCCGGCAGTAACGTATCCTAAAATCAAAGAATGACTTAAAAAGCTGACTGTCGCGGCAGTAAAGGCACCGATAAGCAAGAAGGCCTCTAAAGAAATCTGGGCGACTCCGGATTTTTCAGAAAAGTAACCACCGGTCGCGGTTAAAACTAAGGGTAAAGACAGTCTGAAAGTGGAAAGTAAAAGTAAGACAAAGACCGAGTCTTGAAAACTCATAAGTCACCTGCTTTTTTTTCCGTTCGACGACTGAAAAAATAATAAGAGCCTGCAACACTAAAAATGATTAAGGCTTGAAGAACGTGCGAAAAATCTCGTGTTAGAAATTGTGTTTCTAAATCTAAATCGGAAGCGCCTTTATGTAAAACGGCAATTAAAAAAGAGGATGCAATAAGCCCGACAAAATGCTGGCGTGCTAATAAGGCGACAGCAATTCCTAAAAAACCGTAGGATGGCGAGAATCCGAGTTTGTATTGAAAAGTGTTTCCAACGACTTCCGTTAAGCCAATAAACGCAGAAAAAAGACCCGCTAAAATCATGACTGAAGATAAAATCTTAATTTCTGAAAAACCAAATCGTTGGCTAGCCGATCGATTTGACCCGTAACTTTTGATAACCTGAAAATACAGGGTTTTCGATTCAATCCAGTGCAGACCAAAACAAATTAAAAGAGCCGCAACAAAAAACAAACTAACCGGAGACTGATCAAAGTAAATTTTCAACGGGTCATTCTTAAAAATCTGTAAGCCTTCCGGAAGCAGTGACGTCTCGGGGTTCTGTGAATTTGGATTTTGAAAATGATTAATAGCTAACCATGTGCTGATGGCTGCAAAAACAAAGTTCAACATAATAGCCACAACAACTTCGTGAGCTTTCCGATAATATTTGAACAGGGCAATAATCCAAGCAGCCAACATTCCTGTGATCAAAGTTAAAAGAGAAATAATCAGGATTCCAAAACACCCGGTCACCGGAAGTATAGTTCCGAAAATAGCTGCCGTGACGGCACTGATGGTCAATTGCCCTTCAGCGCCAATATGGAATAAGCCTGCGCGCATCGGAATGGCAAAGGAAAGCCCAGAAAAAATAAGGCACGTGGTGTAGAACAACGTTAAACCAAAATCATATTTAGAATTGAGAAAGCTCATCGTCACGATTTTAAATACACGCAGCGGATTTTCTTTGAAAACTAGAGCTAATGAGCAAGCAATCACTAAACCAAAAGCAAAGCCAAACCATGGAGCCCAATTCTGTTTTCTCATGACAAGATCCCAACTTGGTAGCGAAGCTGATCCGCATGCGACCCGGTCATGAACTGGCCAATTTCAGTTTCATTAAGTTCATTTTTTTTGAAAATGCCAAAAATTTTGCTTTTATAAAGAATCAGGTAGCGGTCTGATAACTTAAGAACCTCATCTAAATCTGACGAAATTAAAAGAATGGATTTATTTTGGCTACGCTGTTTCAGGAAAGCAGCATGAATCATTTGCTGCGCTCCTAGATCAACACCACGAGTCGGGTGAGCCGCTAAAATGAAATCAGGGTTATTAAAAAGTTCTCGGCCGATCACAAACTTTTGCTGATTGCCGCCGGAAAAGCTTTCCGCGTTCAGTAATATATTCTGTGGCCGGACATCCCAGTCCTGTACTAATTTTTGCGTTACTTGCTGGGCCAACTGTTTTCGAACGAAACCATTCGTTGATAGTTCTGAATGCCTTAGCGCCATATGCTCGACTAAATTAAGTCCACTGAAAAGTCCGAACTTCAATCGATCTTCAGGAATATCGGCATAACTAATTTTCTTCTGTTTTAGATCTACTAAAACCGATTGAATAAATTGACCCTGACCGTGGCCCTCGATGCCTGCGACACCTAAAATTTCATTTTTGAAAAATTCAAGATTCAGGCTTTGATTTTTTACCAAGATCGATTTCTTTGACTCACTACTATCAGCTTTCGAAGATTCTGAATCCTGCAGCTTCTGACCAATCATTTTCTCGGCAATTTGTTGAATAGAAATTGTCGCCGTGGCTTGAGTTAATACACTTTCTCCGTGCCGTAACACCGTTAGCTGGTCTGATATCAGCTGAATTTCCTCAAGCTTGTGGGATATCAGGATGATCGTCTTTCCCTCTTTTTTTAGAGTTTTCAAAAAATCTAAAAAATCATTTATTTCCTGCGGCGCCAAAACAGCGGTGGGTTCGTCAAAAATAATAATTTCAGGATCCGTTAACAGAGCTTTAATAATTTCAATCCGCTGCTGCTCTCCGACCGACAGGTCTTGAATTTTAGAATTTAAATTCAGCGACCAGTTAAATTTGGCAGTGAAATTTTTAACCTTTTTCAAAAGAGCATCGTTATTTAAAAACTTAAAAATTTTTTGAGAAGGCCAGTTTAGTTGCAAATGCTGAAGAACAGTTAAATTTTCCGCCAATAGAAAATGCTGATGTATGAAGCCAATTTTATTTTTAAAAGCGTCCCGAGCTGACGACGGTTGGTAAGATTTTCCGTGGATGAGTATCTGACCGTTGTCAGCTAATTCAAGGCCGCCTAGAATATTCATCAAAGTTGATTTGCCGGCCCCATTTTCACCGACAATCGCGTGAATAGCTCCCCGCTGCACAGCAAACGAAATGTCTTTGCAGGCGTTAACCGCACCGTAAGATTTGCTAATTTTTTGAAAATCGACTGCAGCTATCAAATTGTTATTTTGCTTTGTAGTAATCAGGAACAGTGATTTTGCCGCTGATGATTTGTTTTTTAATTTCGTTTAACTTTTGTTTTTCAGAAGCGGACCATAATTTTTCATTATTTCCGTCTAACGCCCAGTCTACGCCTGAATCTTTTAGACCAAATCGGACAATACCTGCTTGAAACTTTTTCTCGACGATCGACTTTATCGTTTCAAAAACAGCCACGTCGACTCGCTTGAGCATACTTGTTAAAACGGTTCCGGGCTTGATCCAGTTTTGGTTGGAATCAACACCAATCGCGTAGATTTTCTTTTCGGCAGCGGCATCAAAAAGGCCCGCACCGGAAGCTCCGGCCGCGTGAAAAATAACATCGGCTTTTTGTCCCACTTGCGATAAGGCCATTTCTTTAGCTTTGGCGGGATTATTCCAAGCTTCGCCAGTCACTCCGATGTAATTATGAATAATGGTAATATTTGAATGAACGTATTTGGCGCCCGCATCGTATCCTTTTTGAAAACGGCGAATCAGCGGAATATCCATGCCGCCAATAAATCCGATCACGTTCGACTTTGATTTCATGGCGGCGGCGGCTCCCATTAAAAAAGCGCCCTCATGTTCTTCGAACAGCAATGAGCGCACATTTTTCGCGGTGACTTCGCCATCAACAATCGCAAATTGCGTGTCGGGAAATAAGGCCGCTACTTTTTTGATAGCGTCAGTTTGCGCAAACCCAATTCCGATCACGAGGTCATATTTTTTTTGCGCAAAATTGCGATGAAGAGTCTCTAATGAATTATTATCAGTTGCTTCAACATATTTAAGTTCGATGCCCAATTCTTTTTCAGCTTTTTTAGCACCCTCGTAAGCCGAAGTATTAAAAGATTTATCGTCTTTTCCGCCTTTATCTAAAACTAATCCGATGCGAGTGACTGCAGAGGCTACGGAAAAGGTGCTAAATAACACAAAACATGTAACAAAGAGTCTGAAAAAGGAATTTATTCTCATGCTAACCTCTTGAAAATATTAAGATAATTTAATTTAGTTGTTTTATGTTTGGCATACATTCGAGTCAAGGGAATTATATGTATAGGTTTATCAACTTAACCGTAGGTCGTTGTAAACCAGATTTAACATGAATAAAATATAAACATCCCGGTGATTAGCGACGAAATCACCAACATACACACACCCTTGAGTCTTAACAGATTTGGGCGAGAAAGGAAAAAGTATGGTAAATCAAATCGACAATCCCATCAAGTTAACTCCAGGTCACAATTTAGATTTCGATGAATCTTCAAACTTGGATCACACTTCAATCAACTATCTGAATACCTTAGAAATACCTTATGAAGAAGTTTCGTTTGAGGAAGGACAAGTTCTTTTTAAGGAAGGAGAAATGTCCGCGGGTTTGTACCTGATGAAATCGGGCTGCGTAAAGCTTTTTGTGAACCGCGACCGCAATCGGGGACGAACGACCTCACCTGAATATGTCACAAAACTTTTATCTACCGGAGAAGTTTTTGGCTATAAATCATTGGTATTAGGTTTGCCATCCCAGGCTTACGCTAAGGCCGTTAAAAAATCGACGGTGTGGATTTACAATCGTGAAGCGGTGATTAAAGTCATTTCGAGCTCGCATCCGCTCATTAAAAATATTCTGGAGCAAGCTGTCGTTGATCTTAAAAATTATGAGACGACCAGTCAGCTTCACTATTTGGCGTCTGTTCAAGAGCGCATTGCTTACCAACTTGTTGTCTTGGG
>JAYTHR010000255.1:0-1286 GCA_043732425.1 Bdellovibrionales bacterium | reverse complement strand
TTCACGATGAGCTGGTCCAAACATTGGGCGGAGAAACCGTAGATATCAATGTGCGGGAAAAACCTTCGGTCATCATGATGGTTGGTTTGCAAGGGGCCGGTAAAACGACATCCACGGCAAAGCTGGGATTATACCTCCGCCAAAAATTAGGAAAAAAAGTGGGTTTTGTTCCTGCCGATGTATACCGTCCGGCCGCCATCGATCAGTTACAAACGTTAGCGAAGCAAAATAATTTCAGCTGTTTTAATTCAACCGTAGCCATGAAGCCCACCGCCATTTTAAAAGACGCTTTGGTTTGGGCCGAAAAAGAAATGATTGATGTGCTTCTAGTCGATACGGCGGGACGCTTACAAATTGACGATTTACTGATGACGGAATTAGAAAACCTTAAAAAAGTTATTCCTCCGACTGAAATTTTATTAGTCGCCGATGCTATGCTCGGACAGCAAGCCGTCAGTGTCGCTGAGACCTTTCACCAACGTTTGCAGCTGACGGGGCTAGTCCTGACCAAAGTAGACGGAGATGCCCGTGGTGGAGCCGCATTATCCATTCGTGAGATGACCGGTATTCCGATTAAATTTATGGGAATCGGTGAAAAAGTTTCGGCGTTAGAAGTTTTTCATCCTAATCGCTTAGCTGGCCGCATACTCGACATGGGTGATGTGCTGACGCTGGTCGAAAACGCGCAGGAAGTGATCGATCACAAAGAGGCCGAACGTTCGGCTAAAAAAATGATGTCGAACGAATTCACGCTCGAAGATTTCTTAGGGCAAATTCAGCAGTTAAAAAAACTGGGCGGCTTTGAAAGTATGTTGAAATTTCTTCCGGGTATGGGGGAAATCTCAAAACAAATGAAGACGATGACTCCGCCAGATAATGAAATCAAAAAAATTGAGGCTATAATACGCTCGATGACCGTGCAGGAACGAAATGACCACCGCGTCCTTAATGGCTCGAGGCGTCAGAGGATCGCATCCGGAAGTGGGACGCAAGTTCAAGATGTTAATAAGTTGGTGAAGCAGTTTGAAGAAGCTAAAAAAATGATGTCTGGCTTGATGAAGATGGGTATGGGGCCGAAGGGGCGCGGAAAAGGTGGCGGCATGGGCGGAATGAAATTTCCGTTTTAAGAGACTGATTTTGACTGTTTTTAGTGAAAATCAATAAAATTATTTGATAATCCGCCAACTTCCATATAAAAAGTTAAGTTCTCGTTTCAGATTGTTATCAGGAAAGGTAACCCATGGTAGTTATACGTTTAGCCCGAGTAGGTAAGAAGCACGATCCCG
>JAYTHR010000254.1:0-1289 GCA_043732425.1 Bdellovibrionales bacterium | reverse complement strand
CAATGTGAAGCACCCATGGTAAATCATTCATCCCCCGACGGGCTTCATTTCTTGAAGAATCACACGCAGCATAACCGCCTCCTGTAAATTCAAGCGACCATAATTTATTTTTAACCACATAAGCTCGGGTTCCCTCGCGGTCATCGGCTCGGATGACTCGACCCAGATAGCGAAACATAGGGACTGGCAAGAATAAGTTCGTGTATTGACTTGACGCTGGATATTGCTCGAACTGAACGTATCCTACCCCCAGACCATACACCCACAGTGGACCTTTACCTGCATCCGGATCTGAAACTTCATAAGCCCAAGCCGAAGACATCAAAAGAAATAGGGAAACAAAAAATATCTTTATAAAATTATTTCTCATATTAGCTTTTTCTGCATTTCTAATCGCGCGGGCACAAAACCTTTTTTTTTATTTATCTTAAGCATCAGCGGATTGGACGCCATGACATGAGCTATTAAATTTTCAGCTTGTTGATGGATTGCCCAACTTTCGCCAAGAGCCTTAAGTCGGGAAGCTAAACCCCGATTTCTAAAATCGTCGTGCACCCAAAGCGTTTTGATCGAGCAGTATGTGCTATTGTCTTGCTGAGCACGCAGCAGAATATGCAGGGCAATTATCGCTCGATCACTTGAATAAATAAACAGGCACTTCAGGTTGTCTTTGTTATCCAGTAGCCACTGAATATTTTTTTGAATCAAATCATCGGTGACTTGATAATTTTTCTCCCAATTTAAAGGGACCGAAACGTATAATTTTGCAACTTTCTGAACTTCGCCTAGATCTTCAAAATTGAGGTCGACCGGAACTGAGTCAGTTTTTGATTGAGCATTAGCTTTAGACATCCAACATCAGAATTTACTCGAACAGTTTTAAAGTCAATTTCATTTTCGTTTTAGCTTTTCGTCACTTAGTAAAACAGGAACAGCTTCGGCATGCCAAATTAAATGCTGGTACGAGCCTTCGCGAATTTTTTCAGACTGCAGGTAAACATCAACCAACGTATTGTAGCCCGCTTGTGCGGCAAAGAAAGCTAAACGCATGATGGCTCCATTGCGATCTGTACATTTTTTGACTGAAAATTTCTCGGTGGAACGAGCCATACGTCGCGTCTCTTTACCTTGGTCTTTATAAAAAATAGCAACGTTCTTGGCTTTTTCGATAGTCTCTTCATATAGCTTTCGTTCAGGCTCAATTTTTTCAAAATAGCAGGGACCACAATAAGTTGTGTGCGATAAAGCTGCCGGAGTTTTTTTAAAGAAAGAAAATGTTTCGGGCTCTA
>JAYTHR010000253.1:0-4628 GCA_043732425.1 Bdellovibrionales bacterium | reverse complement strand
ACGATGTTCTTGAAAATTCAACGTCGGTACTGGCGTTATCGGACGGAGTCCGTGAAGTCACTTCATTAAAAGCGGGTCAATCTGGGTTTTGCTTATTACCCGAAACTCCGTTTTACGCTGAAGGCGGCGGACAAATTGCGGACCAAGGAATTTTACAAACTCCCGCGGCCCGCGTTCAAGTTTTAAACTGCACCAAAGTGAACGATATTTTCATACACTTTATTGAGGTAGAATCCGGTGAAGTCAAAGTCACCGATCACGTGACGACTCAAGTTGAAGCTAGTCATCGCCGGCAAGTGGCAGCTAATCATTCGGCCACACACCTGATGCATGCGGCTTTACGAAATGTGTTAGGCACTCATGTATCGCAAGCGGGTTCCTTGGTCGACATGACAAAAACGCGCTTTGATTTTACCCATGGGAAGCCGTTGACCCTTGAGGAAATAAAAAAAGTAGAACTCTTAGTTAATGCTGAAGTCGCAAAAGCTCACGGTGTATCGGCGAATCTGATGCCCCACCAAGAAGCCATTCAATCAGGGGCCATGGCTTTATTCGGAGAAAAATACGGAGCCACCGTGCGGGTTTTAAAAATGGCCGATTTTTCCACTGAACTTTGTGGTGGAACCCATGTCAAAAATACGGCTGAAATTCGTGCTTTCAAAATTATTTCAGAATCTGGAGTCAGTGCGGGAGTTCGCCGCATCGAAGCCATAGCCGGAAACGCCGCGATCGATTACTTAATGAAAAATTCTGAAGAATTACTTCTGGCGCGCCAAAGTGTGGGATTATCAGCGGATAAATCTTTACTGACGTGGATGGAAGTCAAAAAAGACGAAATTAAAGATCTACAGAAGCAAGTCAAAAAAGTTCAATCAAATCAAATCAACATTGATGAGCTCATTGCGGCGGGACAAAGTTTTAATGCTGGTGGCGGCTCTGCCAAATTAGTCATGGCCGATCTTCCGCTCGATGACCGCGATGTCTTATCACAAATTGCCGATCAAATTAAAAATAAAATTCAAAACGGAGTCGTCTTAGTGATCGGCCAGGGCGAAAATTCATTTCCGGTTATTGTTTCCGTCAGTAAAGACTTAACCAAGCAGTTTCAAGCCGGTGGTTTATTAAAAGAATTCGCAGAGGTCTTAGGCGGCAAAGGAGGCGGAAGACCTGATTTCGCTCAGGGGGCTGTTCCTTCCCGCGAAAAACTGAAAGATGCATTTTCAGCGGTACAAAGAAAAGTATTAAACTAATTCAGGGCTAACTACTTACAAGAACTGCTTTTTAAGATTACTTACAGATTAAAGTATCTAGCTTATTTTTCAAATGGCTGATGAATCCTTTTAGCAAAAGGGGTTCGTCCGCACAAAGATCGACGGCACCCGTTCCGCACCCATCCGTCGCCGAGCCCAATTCGAATAAGTTCTTGTCCGTTAATATTTTAGCGTAGGGTTTTTTAAGAACCTGAGTACAAACTTGATCGATAGGTTTATCGTTTTCACTTCTGCAGACCGAAACGGATTTTAAAATGCCGTCGAGTTCAGCTTTTAAATCTTCAGTTAAACAATAAACTTTTTGACCCGAATCAAAATCAGTTTCCACAAGAATCTTCCCTGTAGCTAATTCAATTTCAAAAGTTTTATTCAGGATCAGACTCATTGTTCGATTATTTTTAGAAACGATCTGACTTTCGCTAACTAAAAAGTCGATGGCGCTAATTCTTTCGTCGGCTAATGCAATTTTATTCGGATTTGCAGAGCTTAAAGAAATACCGCGCGGAGCCGATGATAACCCATCAATCGATAAATTTTTCTGGCAATTTTGAAATGAAAAAAGCATTAAAAAGCCAGTGACAAAGCTAAGCCAAAGTAAATTCATGCCGCTTTCTTTTCACTGTCTTCATGGCTACCCTGGCCTGTTAGGCGAGCTCCGCATTCACTGCAAAATTTTGAATTCAGAATCATCACGAATTGACACTCTTGACACTCAACCCCGTTGACGACTTTTTTCTTTTTTGGACCTTCATCAACATCTAACATGTCGATGTAACCCTTTTCATTCCATTTATCGATTTCACGAATGATTTGCCAAATATCTTGCTGCGTTTTAAATTCTTTGATTTCAAATTGCAGCTGAACTTTTCCCTCTGCGACCGGTTTTCTTTTACAAAACAACCCTTTACTCTCTAAGGACGTAAAATGACCAGCTCCTATGCTTAGGCCGTATAACTTTCCAAATTCAGTTACTTCCGCTAAGTCTTTCGAAACAATGCCGAAACGGTCAGGGACAGCGCCTTCATAAGCTAATACTAGGATGCGTAAAAAGTTGTAATTGGCTTCATCAAACTTCAGAAGCTCTGATTTTCCACCCTTATAATAATAGTACTGATAGAATTCAAAAAATGATTCTAGCGCCGCTAAATCGCGAAGATAAAATCCCTGCACTTCTTCTTTAGCATCCGGATCATCTGGATTTTTTCCGTAAATGTAATCGGCTAATTTTAACTTCACTAAAAGCTGCGTGGCTTGTTCTAACCGCTTTAAGGATTCACCAAAAATTCTTTGTGAGTACTGACGTAAAGTCTGCCAGTCCATTTTAGCGCTGGAACCCTCTTTAAGGCCTTTATGATTCATAACATGAAATATCGTTCCAAAAACTTTTGGGACAGCATCATCGGGGCAGGCCGACGGATCTCTTTCGAAACGGGATGATTTCACTTCGTTCATGGTCCATTTTAATTTTTCGGCCAGGCATTTAACGAAAGTTTTGTTCACTTGATGAAGGCTTTCAAACTGTTGCTTGAAGTTAGCGACAGGAATTTCAACAATCTTGGTTTCACTCATGATCAAGGCCGAGTAATTGTAATTCGCAAGACCTTGGATAACCAAATCAGCAAAGACGTAACCTACTCCGACTGACATGATATCAATAATTTTCTTATTTTTTTGAAGACATAAATTAATCTGACCCGATTGAACGATAAAAACAGATTGAATTTTTTCGCCTTCTTTAAATAAAAACTCACCTTTTTTTAAAACTTTTGCGTTCGACATAGATCTCCCACGTTCAATTCTATCTCTTCGTCTAGAATTCACATGGTCTTAAGAAAAATTTCGGATTTTTAGATTTATTTTAAGAGCGTCTTATTTTAGGACGCCCTTAAAAAGTAAAGACGGGAAAACTAACCGTTAGCGACTTGAGCTGCGGATTCGGTACTATTATAAAACTTTTGCTTTAAATCTTCTTGAACTTGATCAATGGTCGCGCTGACAAGAACTTGAAACATCTGATCTGCAGCAACCGCATACATCTGAGCTAAAGTTCGCAATGTATGGATAGGTGGCTGAGAAATTCCTCGCTCCCAATTAGAAATAAATTGAGAGGTGCTATAACCTAGTTTCGTAGCGACGTCTTTTTGAGACAATCCAGCTACCGTTCGTTTTTCTTTTAAAAATTTAGCTAATCTGTTTACTTCTGTTTTCATGTTACATCCTAAACAACTTGGGGTATAATTAAGTGATACTTAGTGATACTTAAACAATCTTAACATATTTTTAACAATAGAACCAGTAAATTTTGTTTATTTTTTAATAGCTAGCTTTCAGCATAAAAAAAGGAAGCTTTTCAGCTTCCTTTTTGAATTCCGTTCGAAATGTTGTAATAAAACAATAAGTCTTATCGTTTTGAGTATTGACCGCTGCGACGAGCTCCATGTTTGCCGTACTTTTTACGCTCAACCATACGAGGGTCACGAGTCACAAAACCAGCTTTTTTCAGCTCAGCTTTGAATTCAGGATTAAACAAAACTAAAGCGCGAGTCACACCATGACGGATAGCTCCGGCCTGGCCTGATTCTCCGCCTCCTGTTACAACAACGCGTAGGTCGAATTTGTCTGTTTGGCTTAATAATTCAATCGGCTGCATGATCACCATTCGGGATTGCAAACGAGTTAAATAATCTTCGGCTTTTTTTCCGTTGATAGAAACAATACCTTTACCTGGCTTAAGATAAACGCGTGCAGAACTTGTTTTTCTTCGTCCAGTTGCATAATACATTTTTTCAGCAGCTGCCATGTTCAATATCCTTCTTAGTGTGTTTTGATGACGTAAGCTTCAGGTTTCTGAGCCGCATGAGGATGGTCAGCGCCAGCATAAACTTTTAACTTCGTGATTAATGAGTAAGATAATTTATTAACAGGTAACATTCCCTTAACTGCATCTTGGATGATGAATTCAGGATTATCATCTTTCATCTGCGCTGCTGTTTTTTCTTTTAACGATCCGAAAAAACGAGAATGGCGGTAGTATTTTTTCTGGTTCCACTTGTTACCAGTCATTTCAATTTTGTCGGAGTTAATCACAACAACAAAACCACCAGCATCAGCGTGCGGAGTGAAAGTCGGTAAGTTTTTACCACGTAAGATGTTAGCAACGTGAGTCGCTAGACGACCTAATCTTAAGCCTGTGGCATCAACGATAAACCACTTACGATCAGCTTCTTCAGTTTTAGCATTCCAAGTCTTCATATGTACTCCGAGAATAGATGAATGAGTGTTTTAAAGTTCGCGGCACTTATTGTCAAGGTCCAGAGGATAGTAAACTTGCAATAAATAAAGACCCTGGGGTTCGAC
>JAYTHR010000252.1:0-14285 GCA_043732425.1 Bdellovibrionales bacterium | reverse complement strand
TGGGCTTTAGCTTTAAACACCCTAACTAAATGCAATAGGTTGGTTCACATGTCAAAGTTCATTCAAACCCTTGTTGTGGATCAAGCGATGCGCAGCCGTCTAGTTGAAAAAATTTCTTTATTCCAGGAAAAAAAGATTTTAGTGATCGGTGATGTCGGCGTCGACGAATACATTATGGGAGCCGTTAAAAGAATTAGCCCCGAAGCACCTGTTCCCGTCCTTGAAGTTGACCACGAAGATAAACGCTTAGGCCTTGCCGCGAATGTGGCTCAAAATGTCGTGAGCCTAGGCGGGAAAGTGGAACTGATTTCGGTCATTGGTTCCGATGCCGGCGCAGAAATTCTGCAAAAACTTTTGCAGCAGTCAAGGGTCTCGATTGACAGCCTAATTTTAGATTCGTCCCGATCCACAACACGAAAAACACGCATCATGACCGGGCAACATCACCTGGTTAGAATTGACCATGAAATTCGAAAAGTTTTATCTGAAAAAACCGAACTGGTTTTGATGGAAAAATTAAACTCTACTATCGACGACGTCGATGTCGTTGTCCTTGAAGATTATGCTAAAGGAATTTTTTCGCAAAATTTAGTACAAAAAATTATAGCTCGAGCTAAAAAAGCAAAAAAATTCCTAATGGTAGATCCTCATCAGACCAAATTTGCTAATTTCTATAAAGGTGTCGATTTAATCAAACCAAACTACAATGAAGCTTTGGCGCTGACGCAACTTCAGGAAGATCAAATTGAAGATCCGGCCGAGCGCGTTTTACAGGTTGGCCGCGCCTTACAGAAAATGACCGGCGCGGGACAAATTGTTCTAACTCAAGGGCAGAATGGAATGACCATCTTTTCGCAAGATCAAGTGACTCAGGTGCCAACGTTTGCCAAAAAAGTTTTCGATGTGACCGGGGCCGGGGACACAGTGATTGCTGCATTGGCACTCGGAGTTGCCGCGGGGTTGCCGCTGAACGAGTCCTGCATGATCGCCAACTTTGCAGCTGGTGTGGTCGTAGGAAAAGTGGGATGTGTTCCGTGTGAAACTGCAGATCTTATAAGTTCTATACATTCTATGGGGATTTGATCTTTTTTTGTCAGTTAAAAAGTACTTTTTCTTTACTTTGTGATCTTCTTTATATACCTAATAGGCTTAAGAAATCGGGAATAAACCCAACTGCTGTAATAAGCAGAGCAGTTCAAGCTGCATAACGAGGAGTACCCTTGGAATTAGCGCCCGCATCACTAACGCAAGCAGCCACTATTTCAGAATCTGGAACTTCTGCTGAAGTCGAAAATCTAACAAACTTTTATTCTTTTACGCTTGAAGGTTTAGAAGCTTTTCTAAAAACTTACGGCAAAGAAAAATTTCGGGCCCAGCAGATTTTCAAATGGGTTTATGAACAAAGAGTTATAGACTTTGATTTAATGTTAAATCTATCTAAAGATTTGCGAGCCGAACTTAAAAAAATAATCACTTTTAAATTGCCTCCCATTTTAAAACATTTGATCAGCGTGGACGGAACGCAAAAGTTTTTGTTCGATGTTCGTGATGGAAATTCTATTGAAGCCGTCGTTATTCCGTCGGACGATAGACTGACTTTATGCGTATCTTCGGAAATTGGCTGCAATATGGCTTGCCACTTTTGCTACACCGGAAAACAGAAACTCAAGCGGCGTTTAGATATTTCTGAAATCGTCGGTCAATTCATGCAAGTACAAGATGTGATTGGCAAATCGGGTCTTAAGCTTTCAAATATCGTTTTCATGGGAATGGGCGAGCCTTTAGATAATCCCGAAGCTGTTTTCGGAGCTATCGAAGTGATTCATTCTCCGTGGGGAGTAAATTTATCACGAAAAAAAATCACGGTTTCGACCTCAGGATTAATTCCAGAAATGTACCGTGTGTCCGATGCAAAAGTACGCCTTGCTGTCAGCTTAAATGGCTACGACGATGAGGTTCGCTCTCAGATTATGCCCATAAATAAAAAATATCCATTACGAGATCTTCTGAATGAATGCCGAAAATATTACCGCGTCACGGGTGATAAAATTACGATGGAATATGTCTTACTCAAAGGTGTGACGGATCAAGTTTCGCACGCGCAAAAATTAGTAAAACTTTTAGCCGATGTGCCATGCAAAATTAATCTTATTCCGTTTAATGAACACCCAGGATCAGGCTTTGAGCGCCCCACTGACGAAGCTGTTCAAGCGTTTCATGCCGAAGTGATGCGGCTTGGGGCTCATGTCTTATTGCGCCGAACAATGGGGCGCGATATCTTTGCAGCCTGCGGGCAATTAACAACAAAAATTGATCGTCCTGAAAGTATGGATATTTCAAATTCAAAAATTGGAGGAGTACATGTCCGAAGTTTTAGTCGTGGGCAGCCTAGCGTATGATTCTGTAAAAACACCGTCTGGAAAAGCCGACAAATCCTTAGGGGGCTCTGCAAATTATTTCTCAGTCGCGGCAAGCCTTTTTTCTAAAGTGCGCGTCGTAGGTGTTGTTGGAAGTGATTACTTAGATTCAGATAAAAAATTACTATTGGATCGAAAAGTCGATCTGACAGGAATGCAAACCGTTCCTGGACAAACCTTTCACTGGGAAGGAACTTACGAACAGAATCTGAATGAAGCCGTAACTTTGAAAACCGAACTCAATGTATTCGCGACATTCAATCCACAGATTCCAGAAGCCTATAAAGCTAGTAATTATATTTTTTTAGCGAATATCGATCCAATTTTGCAGCTGCAAGTTTTGTCGCAGATAGAGAAGCCACTTTTTGTCGGCATGGACACGATGAATTTTTGGATTAATTCAAAACAAAGCGAACTACTTAAAGTGCTTCAAAAAGTTGATATCGTTTTCATGAATGAAACCGAAGCGAAGATGTTGACTCAAAATTCAAACCCCATTGCAGCTATTAAAAAAATTGCTGATTTGGGTCCTGAATTTGTTGTGATTAAACGCGGAGAATATGGCTCGACGTTGTATTCAAAGGCGGAAGGATTCTTTCAACTTCCGGCACTTCCTGTCGAGAACGTCGTCGACCCAACGGGGGCCGGGGACAGTTTCGCTGGGGGCTTTTTTGGCTACTTAGCAGCTCAGTGTCAAACTAGGCCTCAGTGGAGTGATCTGAAAAAAGCCATCCTGGCTGGAACGGTCTTTTCAAGCCAGACCATACAGGACTTTAGTCTAAAGGCTCTACTGAAAGTGGATCAGGCTGGCTTTGAAAAGCATTTAATAGCTTTGAAAAAAACGATTTCAATCTAAAAAGTGTTGGCCATAGATATCGCTGAATTGGGACTTAAGTTTACGTGTCTCAAAACCGATAAATTAGCATGGCCAGCCCGAAGAAAAACAATCCTGCCGAAGACCTTATGGCCTCTTTGTTAAAAGAGGTCGGTGAAGAATCAAGTGATGAAGCTCATCCTGAAGCTATTCCTGAAGAAGATAATGAACCCCTAGATCTATTCAGCAATTTTGCAGAAAAAGATGGCGAAGAAAAAACCTCATTTCTTAGTGGCGGCAATAATGATTTCGCATCACTAACAGAATCCGAATATGAAAATTCACGCCAAGTTCAAATGGCCGAGAAAACCTCGATCCAAGAAAAACATTCTGAGGAACATACAGATTTAAATCTTTCGGTTGCCGAGAATAACTTAGTTCAATCTTTATTTGGCCCTTCAGAACCACTTCCGATATCGATGATGCCGAAGGTGGAACCTAAACTCGAAGCTACGACAACGGCGGTTGCCACTTCGCAACCGGTAAAACTGTCTTCGACTCAAGATGAGACCGTAGCGCTAAATAATAATTCAGCTGTTCAAAAAGTCAAAAAGTCGGCTGAGGTCCAACCTCAAGATTCCTTATCACAAGTTAAAAAGCCAGCGGCGCCTGAATTTAATGACCAGGAAAGAACGGTCGCCGTGACCGGTTTTCGTCAAAGCGACACCGTAAATTACGACGATAAGGTGAAAGTCGCCATTGGACAAAACAAGTCAGCCTACTCGTCAGGTTATGCATCCTGGGGTGGCGGAGCGGAAGCGAGCCTGGGTCAAGCTGAGAATTTAAGAATAGCCCAAGAAAAGATTCTTGATTTAGAAAATGAAAATGAAAAACTGCGTTTGCAAAATGAAGAGCTAATGTCAGCTTCAGAAATTATAAAAGAAAGATCTGATTTGCTGACGGCTCAAGTAAATGAATATAGAAATGACAAAGAAAATTTTGAAGAGTCTTTCAAAAATGAAATTGCTTTACTTAAAGGTCATCTGCACCGCAAAGAAGTCGAACAGCAGAAATCTCAAATCAAAATCGATGATCTTGATTCGCGCCTTAAGTTTGATATGAAAAAAATTCGAGTTCGAGAGCGCGAACTTGAGAACAGACTTGAGCTTATTCGAGCCGAAAAAAATGCGCTGACAAAAGCAAAAGATGAGCAAATCTTAGACTTGCGTCGAAAAATGGACACTCTACAAATGGAAGTCGATAGTTACCGTCAAAAATGTGTCGAGCTAAACAAGTCGTTGGAAGTGAACCAAGATTCATTTAAACGAACGACACGGGCTTTACGCTTAGCGATGGCTAATTTGGAACTGCAGGAAGAAAATAAAATTTCTCCATTAAAAAAAGTAGATTAAAATCATGAGTGATGAAAAACTACCATCCCTAAAAAAAATTAAATTAGTCCTCAGTGATTTGCACTTAGGTAAAGGGCGTCAGTTGGAAGATGGAAGTCTGAATTCTCTTGAGGAATTCTACTACGCAGATAAATTGGTTGAATTTATTCAGTACTATTCAACCGGCGCCTACCGGGATTACGATGTAGAAATTATTATTAACGGAGATTTTCTTAATTTCTTGCAGGTTGATTATCGGGGCCACTTTCTAACCATCATTACCGAGTCTATTGCCATAGAAATTCTAAAATCAGTTATCAAAGGTCACCCCCATGTCTTTAAAGCGATGGGCGACTTTCTATCCGCACCGAACCGTAAGATCACCTATATCATCGGCAATCACGATCAGGGGATGATGTTTCAAGGCTGTCGTGATTTTTTAAATCAGGCCGTGGGCCACTCGATTCAATACAAAAATTTAATTTATTTCTTCGACGGTGTCCATGTCGAGCATGGCCACATGCACGAAGCGGCTAATCGGATGGATCCAAAAAAGTTTTTTTTAAAGCAAGGCTGGCCTGAACCTATTCTCAACTTACCCTTTGGTTCCCACTTTTTCGTTGAGCTGGTATTAAAGATCAAAAATAAATACCCGCATATCGACAAGGTCCGTCCTTTCAGTCAGATGATTCGGTGGTCACTGGTGAATGAAACCACGATGACCATAAAAGCGTTCTGGGAATTATTCAAATACACTTACAAAGTTCTTTTCGTTAACGAGCATCGATTCCGATGGTCAGCAAAATCTTTACTAAAAATGATTTTTGAAAGTGCGATCTTTCCGGATCTCAGCTCGTCTGCAAAAAAAATTCTGAATGACACACGTATTCACACTGTTATTTTTGGCCACACGCACGTTTACGAATACCGACAGTGGGGAAATCAAAAAGAATACTTCAATACCGGGACCTGGACCGAACTGACGTCATTAGATATTAGCTCGTTAGGGAAGATCACGAAATTGACGTTTGTTCTTCTTGAGTACAACGAGCAAGAGGCCAGACCACGGGGGCGCCTTAAAGAATGGAAAGGTTTTCACCGGATTGAAGAAGATGTCGCTGTTGCCTAGGCTAAGGCCCTGTTGTGCGCTAGGGCCTTATCAGGAATAATGAGTGGAGCAAATGTTAAATTAAGTTTAAAAATGATTTTTGGATCATAGGAAAATAAAACGGTATGGCTGAAACGGCTGAAAAAACAAGTATAGTTGCCAGTGAAACCTTCAAGGGTAAGCTGCGAGCTGCTGATGAAGCACCACCGGCTGTTATTGTTTTAGTTGGTCCGGCAGGCTATGTGGGTAAGCAGTGGCTACTAACGAAAACCGATTTAACGATTGGTCGTTCAATCGAAAGTGATATCTATATTTCCGATTCTTCATTAAGCCGTGCTCATGCTAAATTTGTCGTTGTGGGATCTGAAATTTCAATCCTTGATTTAGGTTCGACCAACAAAACCATGGTGAATGGAATTGCTTTACCGGCACTTGCTGCAAAAAAATTGGCGAACAACGATCAGATCAAAGCTGGTAATATTATTTTTAAATTCCTAGAACGTGGAAGTTTGGAAGCCATTTCAAATCAAACTGTTTTTGAAAAAGCCCAAAAGGACGCCTTAACGACAGCTTACAGTAAAGGGGCCCTTTTAGAAAAAGGTCCTGAAGCAATTAAGCGTGCCGAAGTGTTGAGTGAGCCGATGTCTGTGATAACTTTTGATATTGATTTTTTCAAAAAAGTGAACGACAGCCACGGGCATCCTGGCGGTGATTATGTGCTGAAAGAGCTTGGGCTATTGATGCAAAATAAGATTGTTCGATCCAACGACTACTTCGCGCGCTACGGCGGAGAAGAATTTGTAATTATTCTTCAAGCAACGCCACTCAAAACGGCGCAAGATGTTGCCGAACGAATTCGTCAAACTGTTCAAGCCCATGTATTTAACTTTCAAGATAAAAAGATTCCGGTGACCATTTCTGTGGGAGTTGCTGAAAGGCTACCGACTGATAATTGGGAACAAGTTTATAACCGGGCTGACAAGGCCCTGTATCAAAGCAAGCAGAATGGTCGAAATCGGGTAACCGCGGCTGCATGAGCTCAGAAATACTTAGCTTTTTAACTGAACTTAGCCACGACGATGCGCTTAAGGTTCTAACCCAGGCTCGAATTAAAAAAACTAGAATTAAATTTAAAGCGGAAGATTCAGATCACATTGAATGGTCTCAGATCAGCACTTCACTGAAGCAAGATCGATTTGTTTTAGCGTTACCGGCTGATTTTACATTAACTGAAAAAGAATTTACTTTTAAAATTGAAATGGGGACCGAACATTATTTTTTTAAGGCTTCCATCATAACGGATAGCAGTTTTAAAAAAAGAGTCTTTGTGATTCAACTGCCATTTACCATCTTTCATCTGGTTCGTAGGAAAAATACGCGCTATATCATTCCAGCTCACTGGCCCCAAACCGGCTCGATTGTGGTCACGGAAAAGTATTTCTTTATGTCACGCTTTACGATTACCGAGATTTCTTTAAGCGGAATCAGAATCCATGTTATTCCTGAACTGCCAAGATATGAAAAAGGAAAAAGAGTTAAATTAACATTCAAAATAAATCGCAGGTCAGAAATTCAGGTGGAAGCTTTCGTTCGCCACGTTAAAAGCCCGAAACAGGGCGGTCAAATTTTAGGTTTAGAATTCATTTTCGATAAAAAATTAACTCAAAATAAAATAGAAAATATTTGCAGTGATATCGTTCATGCCCTAGCCTAAATCTCAGATTTTTAGGCATAAGAAATTCTTATTCTACCCATCAGTCATTCTTAAATTACCCAATATTATCAATACTTTAGGGCTATTTTGGCCCTTTTCTAATGGCCCGTAGATTGCTTTTAGTTATAGCAAGTGATTAGATGCTACTGGGTGGAGGACTGGGTAGGTCATCATGAAAAAAAGTCAAATCATTAACCGAGTTCAAACAGGGGCGTGTCTATGAAAAGAGAAATGATTCAAGGTCTGAACGAAAAGACAGATCAAGAGTTGATAGAAGAGGTTCGAGCAGGTCATCGGGCTTCTTTCTCAGAGCTAGTGAAACGACATCAAAGAGGAATGCTACGGTTAAGCATGAGATTTATGAAAGACTTAGATACAGCGCAGGATGTGGTGCAGGATGCATTTATAAAATCCTACGAAAAATTAAATATGTTTGAAGGGCGCTCTAGCTTCAAAAGTTGGCTATACCAAATTACTGTGAATACGGCGAGAAATAAACTTCGCGAAAATCGCTACGATATGACCGACATCGAAGATGTGCAGTTAAGCGTCGCACCCATTGCCGAAATGAAGTTAGTGCACGTGGCTGTTCGAGATTTAATCCAAGTTCAAGTGGATCGATTACCGTTTAAACAAAAAACGGCGCTAGTCCTTCGAGTCTACGAGGATATGAGTTTTACCGAAATCGCCGAAGTGATGCAGTGTCCGTACGATACGGCCAAGGCCAATTACCGACATGCCTTACTCAAGTTGAAAGAAATTTTCGAAACTCAAGATGAGTTGAAGAAGTGGACTGAAGATGTTGGAGGATTTTTTATGGAATTAAGTACGAAGTACGCGGAGGCCGAATGAAAAAAGCTCAACCCAAAAAAGATTTCATTATTAAGCAGACTTTAAAAAAAGAAGACTATTTAGAGCTGCCGATGGATGATTCGTTTTATGAAAAGATGCATGATCAAATTATGCAAGCTGTTGAAAAATCAGAAATGAAAACAGAGCCAAAATGGTTAAAAACCAGAGTCTTTTTAGAACAAAAATCGCAGCCTTACCGAATGGCCTACAAGAAAGTGGTCAAGGTGGCTGTTGTCAGTTTAGTAACCGCTATTGCTATTGGATTTTTAGGTGCCAGTCAGCGCATTTACGTAGCGGTTGAAGCCAATAGAAATTTGAGTAATCAGAATAAAATTATTCAAGAAGCTCAGCGTAATCCACAACGGTGGGCCGAATTAGCAGGTAATTATCAGAACGAAAATGATTTTTATGCTGAAGTATTAAGCCAGAAAAACGACCTCGCGACCATGGTCGAAATCGATAAAGTTTTAGCCCAATCTTTATAGGCTTGAACTGATGACCTCGGAAACGGACTTCCGAGATCTTGCTTCATTAGACAATTGAGGCATAATCTAAACACATGGTTTCTCAATTCAAAAATTATTTTTTAATGTCCGTTTGTCTCCTCGTGGTGTTGCCGCCAGCTTACTCGCAAAATGACTCTAGAAAATCTTATCTTGCGGACATTTTCATTTGGAAAATAAGCGAAGAGCTTAAATTGACGGCTGCAGAAGAAAAAAAGTTTACCGAAATTCAAAAAGATTTAAATCTAAAAAAACTCGAACTCAATAAATCAATTCAAAGTTCAATCGAGTCTTTTCCTTCAGTTAAAGAAAATTCAAATCGTGATATTGATAAAAAATTAGATCGACACTACCTTTTAATTAAAGAATATAATCAGTTAGCACTCGACGAATACCAAAAAATGCGAAAACTTTTGGGACCTGGTCGTTTCTTGAATTATTTGAAAATAAAAAATGACCTGACCCAGAAAGTAAAATCTTTACTTGCTGGTGATGTTGAAAAGAAAGATTTAAAGTCTGAAAAAGAAAAAACTAATACCCCGCTGCCGCCACCGAAAGTAATTGTCGAAGAGTAATTTATTCTAAATTTAAAATTTGCTGCTTTAATCCGTAAGAAGTTTGTATTTCTTTTTGTAGAACAACCTTGTTAAATAAATCTTCATTTTCATTCGATCGTGTTAATAAGCGATGATAAATATGATACTGAACCGCGGTGTTGCACGCCGGAAGCATTTTTACGTTATTTAAAGTCAGGCGATAATCTAAATCAGAATCTTCTCCGAAACCGGCACCTTCGTAGCGAGTATCAAAACCATTGACGGATATCAAATCACTTTTAAAAACCGAAAAATTACAACCGACAATACTGCGGTCTTTTTTATTGGCCCATTTTCGCAAAAAGTTATTCTTAAAGTAAAGACCTTTAATGCCATTACTATCTTTCATGAATATACCCAGAAGAAGTAACCACCAAATATTTTTTTCAAGAAATTTATTTTTAATTCTTCGCGGGCTAAGAAATTGACTCACGGTTGCTGTTAAATTGACACGGCGTCCGCATAGAACTGTTTTTTCAACGTGATTTTCGACATGCTCGCGAATGAATTCTGAGTGTAAAACACAGTCTTGGTCGATAAAAATCATAAGAGGTGCCTGGCAATAGTGTATGGCCCAATTTAAAATTCGATTTTTCCTGAAGCCAAGATCTTCATGCCATAAATGCTGACTGGGAATTTGCAATTTTTCAAGTTTTTGATGCAGTGACTGGACGATATTTTCAGGAGAACCATCATCACAGATAATAAGATTAAAATTTTTAAAAGTTTGGATTTCTAACGACGCCAGCACCAGCTCAAGCATGCGCATATTTTTATAAAAAGAAATTACCACTGTGGCCGCGGGGGGTGATGAATCTGTTGCTTCAGCTTTATTTTTAAAAACTTTTACCATGCAAAAATAGATTTAGTCTGCGGCAGCGAATAAGTCAAAATTTTAATCTTTGGCCCATAATTGTAATTGCTTTTCTGGATCATCCACAGAATTCAGTTCTTTACACTTTTCTAAAAATGTTGAAATTTTTGCGCCGTTTTTTGAATAGACTTTCTCGAAGTCATCTAAATTTTTCATGTACGTTTGGTAGGTTCCAAGGCGGGCGTTATTCAGTTCGCCGTCGGCAAAATTAATGTACGAGCGGGCCTTCAGTTGGGGCTTTAGCAAGGTTTTAAAATGTGTTCGAATCAGCTCAAATCTTTCTTGCCTAATCTTTTCTTTGTCTTCAGAGGATACAAGCTTGGCAGAATCGAAATCCAGGTACCACGTTTTCAACTGATCCAGTTCTAAAGTTATAAATTCAGAAAATTTTCGATCGTCTGAATTTTCGTCTTGAATCAGCTGCAGTGTTTTTGAATGAAGTCCCTCTTTTTTAAAATAAAACTGTTCAGTTCCCTTATTGGCGACAAAAACAGCGAGCCGCTCGTTGAAGTCGATATTGTCTTTAATGAACAAAGTCGTGTGGGTGAGCTCGTGAATAATTGTATTCACTAAATCGTGTTCCGCGTAACTCAGCATGGAGGAAAGCAGGGGGTCGTTCAGCTTACCTAATGTTGAAAACGCAGAAACTCCGCGCACGTAAATATCAAAGTCTTGTTCTTTAAATTTTTGCGCCTCTTCAAGCGCGGCCGTTTTGTTGTAGTATCCTTTGTAGGGCGCTTTTCCAATAATCGGAAAATTCCAAAGATACGGCTCTAGTTTCCACTTGTAAGAGGCCATCACCGCATAGGTGACATACGGGCGATCAAGTAGCACAAAGTGTGTGTAGTTTTCAGATTTTTTTAAACCTAGCTGCGTAAATGAAAATTCGCGGACTTCTTGGGTCAGCTCGATTTTCTTTTTTTGCTCGGGTGACAAGGTCGCAGACTGCAAGGCTTTCTCGATCGTAACGCGCGTGCTGAGCAAGGACAGATGATCGTAGCTGGTTCTGATCAGGTAGCCGACCTGGCAACCCGAAAAAATAAATAAGAAAAGTAAACTAATAATTAACTTATTTGGTAGGTTCACTGGTCAAGGCCCATGTCAACCCGGCTTTGAAAGCCGAGTCATCTGATTTTGTGCCGTCACTTAAGGGCGTCTGCCAAACATCGTAGCCAATGCGAATGGAAAATTTCTCGGACATGACGATTTTTAAACCCGCGCCGTATCCGGGAGCCCAACCGACAGATTCAGGAATTGTAATCGTCGAGGCATTTAAGTAGCGAACTTCTTGTTTTTTAGAAATGTAAGCGGCTCCGCCTTTAATGTAGGGCTGTATCATGGCGTGACGATCCATCAGCATATAGACTAAGGAAGCATCGGTCATTTTTGTCGACTGTTGAATCGTTCGGGTTGAGTTAGAATCTGACTCTTGTCCCTCATAAAATCCATCCGTGTAACTAAGTTCTAACATTAATTTTTCTAAAAAATAAAAAGCGATTGATGCTGATTTAGAATCCGATTGGTAATAATTTGAAGCATTGAAAGTTTTCTTTTGAAAGCCGTAAGAAAGTCCCAGTTCAGCCATCAAGGCCTGTGCCGGGATGCTCGAAAAGAAAAGTGCCATCAGTGGAATTAATTTTATCAGCTTCAGAAATGTCATATTCATAGTGTAAGCTATACTTCGGGCTTAGGGACCAATGTGGACGCTAAATCTATACCTAAGACGCACAAAACCATCGGGTTCGACTTTAGCCTTGGGAACATTGGGAAAGTAGCGCGCATCTTTAAAAGAAAAGACAGCTGCCTCATCGAAAGGGGGGTAGCCACTCGACTGCAGGATGGTTGCCGAATCATATTCTCCGCTTCCTTTTAACACGACTTCAAAAGTTGTTGTCCAGGTCTTCCCAGCTAACCGATTTTTTTTAAAGTCATCTGAAAGTCTGGACCAATAATAGTTAAGTCGCTCTTCCCAGCGCACGCGGTAAAGCTCCTCAACGCGATTGTAAAATGAGTAATAAATATTGGCGTCTGTATTCAAATTTGTTGTGTCTGATTGCTGAATATCGTTGGGAAGATCAATACTTACTTTTGAGCTCGCGCTTGGGGTTGATGTCGCGCGCACATGGCGCACAAATTCGGGTTCGATACCGGGCTCAGAAGCCGGGGACTTGTCGGCTTTCGAAATAGTATTTGGACTTGCAGAGGATTTGTTTTTAGTAAGCCCAAATTCCCTCGCCTTGGTCTCGAGTTGGACTCTCTGGGTTTTTTCGGATTCAAAGCGGGCTATTTTTTTATTTTCAATGGGACGGATGGGCTCTAGCTGATGGATAATAGGTCGGTCCTTCGAAGTGGTTACCTTCTTCGTGGCTGGCTGATCGACTAATTCGATTTCAGTAACGAGCGGTTTTTGATTCTGTTTCAGAAAAGACGAGACCCACGCATCTAGACCCTCATAAGAGCAGAAGTGGACTAACAGACTGAGTATAATAAAAACACCAAGGCTTCGCACGAGCTCAAGTTAGTATGAATTAAAGGACCGCTCAACAGTAATTTAAGCCTTTTTAAACCCGTTAGATTTGAATCTAGAATTCATTTTGAGACGCTTCTGGGTCTCAAGTTTGGACCTCATTTAGCCGATAGAACCGGTATGGGGGTTTCATGTCTAAAGTAATAGATTTAATGCCGCGTTTGAAAACACTCGCAACTACAAATTCGACAGCGCCAAAATTCAGCTCAGAGATTATGAATTTTGATGAGCAACGGCAAAAAATACTTTTTCACGAACGCCGCGAAGTTAAAAGGACCATTCTGACTGAATTTGTTAGCTCGATGGTTGTGCTTCCTGAAAAAGGATTACTGAAAGTGGCGCTCTATGATATCTCGGAAGAGGGAATCTCTTTTGATGTCGAATACGATCAGGGTCAGTTTCAGTTGGGCGAAGATGTTTCGATGCGGGTTTATTTGAATCACAAAACGTACTTTCCTATAGCTATCAAAGTAAAGCATATAAAAGATGAAAAAGATGAAGGCGTTATTCGTCACGGAGCTACTTTCTTGAAAGGCTCAGCGACGGATGCAGCGCTTCAGCACTTCGTTCGCTTCATTGAATCCGTCAGCCAGGGTTTGAAAAAAGACGATGGTGACATGATGGTGCCTAAAATTTCATAATTCAGAATATATATCTTCATAAAAGCACTGTAAAAAGAGTGACTTTGCGACCGCTGTATTGTCGAATTTAAATTAGACAAACAGGAGGTCGAATTGACGACTAAAAATAAGCGACGCAAAGTAGTTATAGATACAAATGTCATTCTTTTTGATGCGTTTGCATTATTGAAATTTGGTGATGCTGATATTCACATTCCGTTTGCGGTCATAGAAGAAGTCGACAAATTCAAACGAGACCAAGGCGAAAATGGACGTAACGCCCGCCAGTTCAGTCGCTTCATCGATGTTCTTCGCAATAAAGGCAGTTTAGCGCAAGGTGTTCAGATCGATAATCACGAAGCCCTAGTGTACATCACGACAGATATGGGAATGTCCGGCGTTCCTGCCGAATTAGATCAAGGCAAAGCAGATAATCGAATATTAAGTACGGCCATTTCATTACAAAAGCAGCATCCGCGAACTAAAGTCGAATTAATCACAAAGGATATTAACCTTCGTATCAAAGCCGATGTCTACGGCGTATTCGCGACAGACTACGACTCTTCAAGTGAAAACTCAGGAGACATGTATGAAGGATACCTCGAGATAGAATTAGCTCCAGAAAAAATTGATCAGTTTTATAAAACGAAAAGAATTGAAGTCGATCAAAAAGTTTACGGCAACCAGTATGTTATCTTGAAAGATAACTCGAACCCTAATCACTCGGCAATTGGTCGCTACTCGCTGACAGAAAAAGCCATTATTCCTTTGTTAAATCCGCCAGACAGTATTTGGGGAATTCAAGCCCGGAATGTGGAACAGAGCTTTGCGTTAGATGCATTACTGAATGACGAAATCCAAATGGTTTC
>JAYTHR010000251.1:0-4636 GCA_043732425.1 Bdellovibrionales bacterium | reverse complement strand
TCCATACGCATTTTAAGCCATCGCATGCGCTCAGCAACAGCTGCCTTAAATCCGCTGGCTTTAATTTCATTGATCAGTTTTCCAACTGTTTTTCTTTGATAGTTAAAATATGTACTTTGCTTTTTTAGTTTTGCAATCAAGGTCATTGGACTTTCAAAAGTCCAATCTGAAAGTAGTACAACGTGATCTTGATCAGAAACAATAGAGTCTTTTTTATAAGGCTCTATCACAAATGCGGCGTAGACGCCCTGTTGTTCCTGGCCGCCCGAATGGCTGTGGCACCAGTAAGTTCCGCTTTGCACAATTGGAAATCGATAAGTAAAAGTTTCCCCGGGCTGAATACCAGCAAAGCTTAATCCAGGAACACCGTCCATGGGCTGCGGTAAAATCAATCCATGCCAATGAATTGAGGTAGCTTCATCCAACGTATTCGTGACTCGAATAATAGCCTCTTCACCTTCTTTAAAGCGAAAGACTGGTCCGGGCACAGACCCATTCATTGCCATGGCCGACCCTTTTTGACCATTAAATTCAATTAGCATTTTACCTATTATAATCTCGACAACTTTTTGAGAATCTACCGGAATGCCCGCAGCGTTCAGCTTCGCATCTGGCGAGTACGCCCAAGCTTTAGTTGCAATTAATGTTTGAACATATACAAAAGCACTCAAACTAACTGTGGCTTTAATTACCTGGCGTCGATTAAGCTTTTCAATTTTTACCATTACAAAATCCTTTTACTTTAATGATTTCTGGTTCGGCCTACAACAGTGCCATCGCAAACCAAAGTTTCGCAAGATCAAAGAAAAAGCTTAAGATTTAAAAACATACTCTCCATTTCATCGGCCTGGGCTTTGGCATTCAATTTATTATTTTGCTAATTTGGTAATTCACTTTGCACGTGATTTTCCATTTATTCCTATTTATAGTTAACGAACTTTATATTTAACGTTTCAAGTTCTTTAAGAATTTCGTATTTTCTTTTTTTTGAATTAAACAGACGATCGGATGCACTGACTAAGTCCGGAGAGTTTTTTATGCCACGCCGGTATTCAACCAGCGTCAGATCAAAATATTTCTGCGACTGCAGGGCTCTTTTTTCATTAATCTCAAAAAGCGAACTCAATTGCAGAATCCTGGCTCGAGCTATATCCAAGTCAGCCTGAATGTCTTTAATTCTTTGATTTTTAGAATACACAGCAGCTTCCTGGGCAAAGGTTACTGATTTTGTTTTATAATAATTATCGAACCCAGAAAACAGTGGAATGGTTAATAGTAGTGACAACTTATTTTCGTTAAATTTAACAGGATTCTCGTCCGACGGAGTTATGCGACCGAAGCTATAATTAAAATCTAGCGCAGGTAAAAAATCAGCCTTTATTTCTTTTTTTTCTTGTTCTAAGCGTTCTTGAGTCAGTGATATTTTTTGGTAATCAATCGTATTTTCAATTTTGATTTCCCGGCTTGCTTGCTGCAATTTTTCTACGCCACTGAATTCAAGGCCATTCATCGCAGCATCTGAAATATCTTCACCCATAATTTTAATAAGTTTTTGATGGGCCTCAAGATGTTGCTGACTAACCTGCTTTTGTTCGATCAAGACTTCGCTTTCGCGAAGCTCAAATTCTAAGTTATCTACCGAGCCGGTAAGGCCAGCAGAGACTTTTTTAAGAGCCATTTTTTTTTGTGATTGAGCTATCTTTAATTCATCTTCTAAAATATTTTGAAATTTATGATAAAATATCATGTCACTTGCAATTTCAACTAACTGCGATCGCAGTTCACGCTTTCGCGATTCCAATTCTAATATTGAAAACTTTAAATCAAGCTCTTTAATATTATGGCTTGCTTGATCGCGAAATCCACGAAATAAATTCAGGCGCCCTTCCAGGTAACCTATGTATCCTTTTTCGTTAACCAGGATATCATCTGTACGATTCTGTCCGACACCCCCAATAGCGGTTAATGTTGGATAAAGCCCAGACCTTGTAGCGCCTACCAAGGCCTGCTTTGACTCGATGTTATTTTCTAAAGCCTTAATCTCTAGATTTTTTTTAAGAAGATTATTTTCTAAATTGCCTAGGCCCTCTAATGCCAAACACTGCTGACTAGATAAATACGCTAGAAAAATTAAAAGGCTTAGTTTCATCTCGAATCTCCTAAAGTGTTGAATTATTTTTCAACCTGGAATTTAAAATTACTTTTTTTATTTGCTACCGTAGCCTCAACATCGACTTCTGCGCGATAAGCACTTTTAAAATCTATTGTGCCAACAAATGCTCCGTCTTTATTTTCAACCTTAACCATTTCAGCTTTTCCTTTCGGGGCCTTTGCCGTAACAGAAATTTTGACTTCCGTCGGATTTAAATCTTTACCCTCGTGGGACACTGGATACATTTTAATTTCTGATCCTGTGACGACATACTCAAGATTTATTTCTTTTCCCGACTTCACACTGCCACCGTGGTTGGCTTTTATAGCCCCGGGAACAGCGTCGTGACCTTCATGAGCAGCTGCATTCACCGACACGGCCAATAGTGTTGCTAGAACCATCCTTTTAATCATGATTTTCTCCTTCGAAAATTGTTTTTTGTTCCATAAGTTTTACACTTTTTTCTGCTGAATTTTTGCCGAAATGATAAAATACAGCAGGTGTTACAAACATATCTAAAAGCGTAGAGCTTATAAGCCCACCAACGATCACGACTGCAACGGGATGCAGAATTTCTTTCCCAGGAGTTCCACCCGCAAGTGCCAATGGAATTAAACCTAAAATAGCGGTTAATGCCGTCATTAAAACGGGTACTAATCTTTCAAGAGAACCACGTATCACCATGTGTTCAGTGAACTCTTCGCCCTCGTGTTTCATTAGATGAAGGTAATGGGAAATCATCATGATTCCATTTCTTGAAGCAATTCCACACAGGGTGACGAAAGCAACAAGGCTTGCTACAGAAATAGTTTTATCGGTTAGATAGATTCCAACAATTCCGCCTATAAAAGCCATGGGAATATTAAGCATTATCTGAATTGGTATAAAAGTTGATTTGAAGTGCATATACAATACGATAAAAATTCCGGCAATGGCTAAGATCGCCAAAAAATTCATAAGCTTCGCAGCTTGCTGCTGACTTTCGAACTGGCCACCAAAAGAAATAAAATAACCTTCAGGCAGCTGAACTTTTGCATTTATTTTGGATTGAATTTCTTTAACTAATCCATCTAAATCGCGCCCCGAAGAATTCGCTAAAACCACAATTCGTCGTTGTGCATTTTCACGATTAACTATATTGGGGCCCGTTGATTCAAACACATCAGCTACTTTTTCAACTGTCACTTTTGTACCATCCGGAAGTGTTTTGATTGGCGTTTTTTTTATGAGCTCAAGGTCAGATCTTGATTTCTCATCAAATCGCATCAGCACATCAATATTTTTTTGGCCTTCTAAAATTTGTCCAACGACTTCACCCTGTAAAGCTTTTTCCATCAATCGAGACAAATCACCAACGACGATTCCGTATTTAGCCGCCTCGTTTCGCATTAATTGAATTTTCACCTGCGGAATTAACACTTGCTGTTCGGTCTGCAAATCAACCAATCCAGAGGTTCCCTCTATCGCATTTTTTATTTCTGAAGCCTTCGCTCTTAGCGTTGCTAAATCATTACCAAAAACCTTGATCGCGATCTGCGCCCTAACTCCGGACAATAAATGATCCAGCCTGTGTGATATTGGCTGTCCGACATTGATAAAAACTCCCTCAACAGTTCCTAAATTTTTTCGTATCTCGGCCAGTACTGCTTCGCGCGCACGACCGTCTGTTTTAAAATCCACATCTATTTCAGAAGAATGCACGCCTTCAGCATGCTCATCTTGCTCTGCGCGCCCCGTTCGTCTAGAAACCGACTTTACCTCAGGTGATTTTAAAATAAGTGTTTCAGCAAGGTTTCCAATTTTATTAGATTCTTCTAAAGAAATTCCGGGTTGCGCCATCAGAGAAATTGTGGCAGTCCCTTCGTTAAATTTTGGTAAGAAGTCACGACCCATTGTTAGCGAAAGTGCAAATGCCCCAAGGAACATAGCTAAGGTAATTCCAATAACTATTTGAGGATGCTTTAACGATCGATGTAAAATTTTTGTATCTACTTTTTTAAGAAATCTTACAAGCGCTCCTTCGTTGTGCTCTAAAAGTTTCCCGTTTGTTAAAAGGTAAGAACAAAGAACAGGAGTTACGGTTAATGAAATGACCATGGACGCCAGTAACGACACGATATACGAGACTGCTAAGGGGATAAATAGCTTTCCTTCGATTCCACCCATACTAAACAACGGTAAAAATACGAGACACACAATGACTGTCGCAATAACAATTGAATTTCTAACTTCGCTTGAAGCCTGATAAACAACTAAAATAGAATTTTTAGGATTTGCACTTTGTTTATTTTCCCTTAATCTGCGAAACACGTTTTCCACATCGACGATCGCATCATCAACGAGTTCACCTATAGCAATGGCCAAACCACCCAGTGTCATTGTATTTACAGATAAGCCGAACATTTTAAAAACAATCGCAGACAAAACAAATGACAAAGGAATTGCAGTAATTGTAATCATGGTCGTTCTAAAATTTAGTAAAAA
>JAYTHR010000250.1:0-1297 GCA_043732425.1 Bdellovibrionales bacterium | reverse complement strand
AGGCTCCTTCTAAATTAAAACTGTATCCAGCCGGCAAAATACTAAGCGCAATTTCTTTAGTTTTTTCTAACACGTCACTTTGCGACTGGTTTGCGGCTAAGTTACCATAAACAGAGATGGAACGTTGGCGATTGATTCTTGAAATTGACGTGAGAGAGTTTGTCTGTTTGGTTTTAACTAGTTCGCTCATGGGAATTAAATTTCCGAAGCTATTTCTAACAAACATTCTTTTGATATCTTCAGATGAGCGGATTTGCGCTTCGTTGACTTTGAATCGAATATCAATCTGTCGCCCTTCAGAAATGTACGAGCCTTGTCGAAGCCCAGCTATGGCCGCACTAAGGACTTGAGCGACGCTATCCGAGGTGACTGATTTTTTTGCTAACAGCTCGGGATCTGGCACTAAAGTCAGTTCGGGCAATCCCGTCTTGTAGTCGGTATCCAAATCGACACCTAATTTTTGATCCTCTAATTTTTTGATCATTTCGAGAGCTTTTTGATTTAAAATGTCTAAGTCAGGGCCACGCAGGTTGAAAGCTATCGGATTTTGTCGTCCCGTTGCTAAATTTCGCGCCGAGATATCTCGCATCGAAATACGAAGTCCCTTAATTTCTTTTCCCTTTTCACGCAGTTGTTTCATCAATTCTAAGTGGCCTCGTTTTCTTTCATTTTTTTCAACCAAGGCAATCGGAATAAATGCCGACCCAGGCCCTGCGGAGATAAAAAAGCCTTTAACTTCTTTTGTATCTGCCAAAAGTTTTTTCAAGGGCTCCATCAGGCGTATGGTCTCTTCGATCGATGACCCTGGTGTGGCTTGAGTCGTTAAGATAATTAAATCTTGGTCTTGGCTAGGCACAAATTCCTGTTTGACAAATTTAATCAAGAACAATGTCGCTACGAAAAATATTAAAGACCCGACTAAAATGGCCCATTTTCTTTCAAAGCAAGATCTTAATAAATCTTGATACTGATGAGATAGCTTTTCGAAAATCTGATCTAATTTAATTTCAAGTTTTGATAACTTCATATCATCTTTTAGAAAAGCCGCTGTCCGCATCGGCGTAATCGTCACCGCTTCTAACAAGGACAATAAGACAGCCGCACACATCGTTACACCGAACTGGAAGAAAAATTTTCCAATAACACCATCCATAAAAATGACGGGCATGAACACGGCTAACACGGCCAGTGAAGCGGCGATCGCTGCGGGCAAGACTTCACGGGCCCCATCCATAGCGGCATTGAACGACGTTTTTCCCATGTGGTAGTGCCGAACAATATTTTCTAAAAGCATGAT
>JAYTHR010000249.1:0-1298 GCA_043732425.1 Bdellovibrionales bacterium | reverse complement strand
AAATTCAAACTGACGGTAAAAACCTCATCACGGGCGTGAAATTAAAGAATGGTGATATTTGGAACTGCGACACGGTCGTCAGTAACGGTGATGTCGTTCATACGTATAAAGATCTTCTAAAGACCAATGTTCATGCGCAAAAGGAAACAAAGCGATTAGAAAAAAGTGACTTTTCAATGTCATTATTTTTGATCTATTTTGGAACTAATAAAAAATTTCCAAAATTATCACATCACAATGTTTTATTCGGTCCTCGTTACGAAGGACTACTGAAAGATATTTTCACAAACGGTATATTACCAAAGGACTTTTCGCTGTACCTTCATGCCCCTAGCATGACGGATCCTCAAATGGCACCAGAAGGCTGCGAAAGCTTTTATGTTTTAGCGCCGGTTGCTCACTTAGGGAAATTAGCGATCGACTGGAAGGTCGAAGGTCGCAAATATGCCGATAGTATTTATAAATACATGGAAGAAAAATATATGCCAGGGCTTCGAGATTCCTTGGTTGTGGAAAAAATATTTACTCCGGAAGATTTTAAAACCGAATTAAATTCCCATGTCGGTGCGGCGTTTTCATTAGAGCCAAAGCTGACTCAAAGTGCCTATTTCAGATTACATAACCGCGACGCCAAAATTCAGGGTTTATATTTCGTCGGAGCCGGAACTCACCCCGGAGCCGGCGTTCCCGGAGTCGTTAATTCGGCTAAAGCAACGGCGCAGTTAGTTGTCGAAGATTTAGGACTACATGTCTGAGGCTTTAGTTCGTCAGTCGCGCCAAGATATTCAAAAAGGATCTAAAAGTTTTTCATTAGCTAGTTTCTTTTTTTCTCAACAAGAAAAAGAAGCCGCTTGGAAACTTTATTCTTGGTGCCGGTACTGCGACGACGTCATCGACAATGCGGAAAGTCTTCCCGAGGCTCAACGGCAAATTGAGATTATGATCGCGAAAACTAATGACTGCTACGTAGGAAAACCATCCTTGGAACACCCGTGGCCGGTTTTTCATCAAGTCGTTACGGATTATCAAATCCCGCAGCAATACCCTCAAGATTTATTACGCGGCTTTCAAATGGACTCGTTAGGGGCCAACATCTTAGATCGCGATATGCTTTTTGATTACTGCTACTGCGTTGCCGGAGCCGTGGGTTTGATGATGTGTCACATCATGGGCTTGAATTCGACGACCGCTTTGCAAAATGCAGTAGATTTAGGCCGCGCCATGCAGCTGACAAATATTGCCCGCGATATTCACGAAGACTTTAAAAATCACCGCGTGTACTTACCGACAACTTGGCT
>JAYTHR010000248.1:0-4650 GCA_043732425.1 Bdellovibrionales bacterium | reverse complement strand
GCGGATGATTAATCAAATGAAAGTCTAAGCCCCATTTTACGGCCTCACGAACTTTTTCCGATGTGTTATTGATGACCATTCCTTCAGTGATCGTTGTGTTACAAGCAATTTGCACACGTGGATTTCCTTGAATTTCGACCATACATAAGCGGCAAACACCGGCGATACTTAAACCCGGATGCCAGCAATAGTGCGCAATCCGCTGCGCATTTTCGGTCATGGCCTGAATGATCGTTGTGCCCGGAGTGACCTCGAGCTGAACGCCATTAATGGTGCATTTCAACATGGGAATGTCCTTTGTAAGCTGTGCCTTTTACTTTTGATTTACCTTCACGCACGAAATATTCAAATTCATCACGAAACTTCGTCACGAAACTTAATACCGGAAGTGCCGCCGCGTCTGATAAAGCACAGATCGTTCGGCCCTTCATATTGTCGGCAATTTTAATTAATAATTCGATATCTTGTAAGCGCCCTTTTCCCGAAAGAATAGAGTGCGTGATTTTATCTAACCAACCCGTTCCTTCGCGGCACGGCGTGCACTGACCGCAAGATTCGTGATGATAGAAGTGCATCAGATTCGCTAAGCACTGAACCATGCAAGCTGAATCATCGATCACGATGATGGCGCCCGAACCTAACATCGAACCTAACTGCGCTAAATTTTCATAGTCCATTAAGGCGCGCTCGGATTCTTCCGCATTTAAAACTGGAGCCGAAGAGCCCCCCGGAATAACCGCTTTTAATTTTCGCCCCGCTTTGAACCCGCCACCGAGTCCGTAAATAATATCTTTTAAAGGATATCCTAACGGGACTTCATAGTTTCCGGGTTTAACAATATTTCCTGAAAGCGAAAATAATTTAGTTCCCGTCGATTTTTCGGTTCCAAATTTTTTGTAGTGAGCCGCTCCATCGCGGATAATATATTTAACAACGGCTAAGGTTTCGACATTGTTCACAATTGTTGGTTTTTTCAAATAGCCTTGAACTGCAGGAAATGGCGGTTTTAATTTAGGTTGGCCTTTTAGACCTTCTAAAGACGAAATCATTCCAGTTTCTTCTCCACAAATGTAGGCGCCAGCACCGCGGTAAATATCCATATCATGATCGAAACCTGAACCAAGAATATTTTTACCTAAGTATCCGGCCTTGTAAGCTTCAGCGATAGCGACTTCCAGCGTGTTGATGGATTCATCGTATTCACCGCGAACATAAATATAAGATTTTTTTGAACCAATCGCAAAAGCAGAAATGATCATGCCTTCAATTAATTGGTGCGGAGCTTTTTCCATCATCATGCGATCTTTAAAAGTACCGGGTTCACCTTCATCCGCATTGCAAAGCAAATAACGAGGTTCATTATTTTTTGGTAAGAATCCCCACTTCATTCCGGTAGAAAATCCTGCGCCGCCACGACCGCGTAATCCCGAAGCTTTCACTTCATCGATGATCGCTTGCGGCGGCATTTTTAAAGCTTTGCTGAGATCAACATAGCCGCCATTTTTTTTATAACCTTCAAGACCTTTAAATTCAGGCAGGTGATAAAATTCACTTAAATATTTTGTTTCTACTGCTTGCATCTTCGTCCCCTATTTCATCGCGCGAAGTAAATTCATCGCGGATTCTGGAGTTAAATTTTCGTAATACTTATCACCAATTTGCATCATCGGCGCTGTGCCACACGATCCAAGGCATTCGACTTCACTGACCGTGAAACGCCCGTCTGTCGTCATCTGACCTAAGCGCGTATTTAATTCTTTGCATAGATGCTCGGTCAGTTGATCGGCTCCGTTCAGCATGCACGATAATGTGCGGCACACCTGCACGTGGTACTTACCGACATTTTTTTTGTTGTACATCGTATAGAAAGTGAAAACTTCATTGATTTGCGCTTCGGGTATGTCCATCAATCGGGATAATTCCTGAATCACTTCCGGAGAGATAAAACCTTTATTTTCACTTTGACCAATGTACAAAGCTGGCAGCACCGCTGACTGCTTTGATTCATAACGCTTCAGTTCGCTGAGAACTTTTTGCTTACCTTCAGGTGATAGTTGAAACATGCGCTTTCCTTTATCTATTTCAAAAAAATTAAAAGTTATCGATCCAATTCGCCCGCAATAACATTCATACTGGCTACCGTCGCAATCGCGTCTGCTAACATCGCGCCCTTAACCACTTCGGGAAAAGACTGATAAATTGCAAAACACGGTGGACGCACTTTAAGCCGGTACGGATTGGCTGAGCCATCGCTAACTAAGTAAAAACCTAATTCCCCGTTGGCCGCTTCGGTCGCGTCGTAAATTTCTCCGACCGGTGGTCGAAGACCTTTTATCACCAACATAAAGTGATTCATCAAACCTTCGATATTTCCGTAAACATCTTTTTTCTCAGGCAAAACAATATTTTTATCGCGAATGGTATAATCACCCGCCGGGATATTTTTGCAAGCTTGACGAATGATACGAATACTTTGTCGCATCTCCTCAACGCGAACTAAATAGCGATCGTAAATATCACCGATGGCTCCGACGGGAATATCAAAATCGTATTTGTCGTAACCATAATAAGGATTCGTGCGACGTAAATCTTGACTGACTCCAGCGGCACGAAGAAGGGGGCCGGTGTAACCCCAGGCGATGGCATCCGCTTTTGAAATCGGACAAACACCTTGAGTACGCTTAATAAAAATTTTGTTTCCAATCATCAGTTTCGCAATTTCGTCGATACCGTCGCTCATTTCATCGCAGAACTTCAGAACGCTTTCAAACCAACCCTCGGGCGCATCTTGAGCCATTCCTCCGACGCGAGTCATTGATACCGTCAAGCGAGCTCCGCAAAGTTTTTCAAATAAATTGTAAACTTTTTCACGATAAGTAAATAAATGGAAGAAAGCTGTCAGCGCGCCTAAATCGACGCCACCGGTTCCAACAGAAACAGTATGATCAATGATACGTGATAGTTCGCACAAAATCACACGCATCGTTTGCGCGCGTGCCGGAACTTCGACCCCAAGAAGTTTTTCGACCGTTTTACAATAACCAACGTTATTCATAGGTGCCGAGCAATAGTTTAAGCGATCTGTGTAAGGAATCACTTGATTGTACGGATGCGTTTCCGCCATTTTTTCAAAACAGCGGTGCAGGTATCCGATTTCACAACTCGCGCGAATAATAGTCTCGCCGTCTAATTCTACCATCACCCGAAGAGTTCCGTGCATGGCAGGATGAGACGGACCGATATTTAACGGCACATAACGTGAATCTAATAAATCACCGCGCTGATCCGGAGTATTATCGAAGTGAATTGGCACAACAGAATCACAGTGCTGCTGAGCATCCGCTTCGTAATCTTTTCGTAACGGGTGACCCACAAATTGATGATGAGTTAAAATTTTACGTAAGTTCATGTGCCCGGAAAATTTAATTCCGAACATATCGTAAGCTTCGCGCTCGAACCAATCAGCACCTTTCCAAATTGTCGTCGCGGTCGCAACCGCTTCGCCTTCGGCCAACTGCGTTTTTACACGTACACGCGTGGAATCAGTCGAATTATAAAGGTGATAAACAACATCAAAACGTTTGGTGCGAGCCGGATAATCGACTCCGCAAACATCCATTAAAAAATTGAAGCCCGCGTATTCTTTTAAATATTTTAATAATGCCGGGGCCGATTCTTTTTCGCACAAAATAACATGATCACCCACGGCAGAAGTTGAAAAGTTAAATTGATCGGATCCAAATTTAGTAGCGACATCGGTTTTTAAAATTTCAAAAAAGCCGACACTTGAACTCGAAGGTACATTCACGGTTTCACTCAAAGCGAAGCTCCTTTTAAGAAGCGCGCGTTGCTTTCCGCAGAAATTAAACCTTCTCCGTACGGCGCTTTCCAATTTTCTTTCCACGGACGGGGCGAACGGTCTTTAATCATTTTTTGTAAAGTCATTACGCCATCTAAAACCGCTTCTGGAGTCGGTGGGCAACCGGGAACATAGACATCGACAGGTATGACTTTATCACAACCTTGCAGAACGTGATACGCGCGGTAAAAACCGCCCGAACTGGCACAAGCGCCCATGGATAAAACATATTTTGGTTCTAACATCTGTTCGTAAATGCGCACCAAGATCGGCGCCATTTTTTCAGTGATCGTTCCCGCTACTAAAAGCAAATCAGATTGTCGCGGAGAAAATCGGACGACTTCGGCACCGAAGCGGGCTAAGTCATATTTCGGTCCCATAACACTCATCAATTCAATTCCGCAGCAAGCTGTCCCGTACGGAAGTGGCCACAGAGAATTTCTTTGCCCCCACGCCACGAGCGCATCTAACTTTGTCGTCAGCGCGAAGGATCTCGACATGTCATCGGCAGTTTGTGTCGCAAGAGTGGAATCTTTTTCAGACATAAGGGCGTCTCCTTAGTTTCAAAGGCGGTAAATGCATTTCAAATCCAGTACGGATACATTGAGATTTCTCAACTCGTTTTCATCCCGATTCTTACAAAAAACGTGAATGAAGACAACGAGATAACTTGGATCTATGTCAGACGGAATTCTTTCAACGCGAATGCTCTCAGGTGCTAATTTATTTGTCGATTGCCGAAATGTGTTCCTAGACTTTTGATACCACTAAGGAGGGATCACCAATGAAAA
>JAYTHR010000247.1:0-1300 GCA_043732425.1 Bdellovibrionales bacterium | reverse complement strand
TCCGTCGTTCCATTCCGGTCATGTTCGTTATTTCTATTTTTGTAAATATTGGAATGTGGTTCGAACGATTTGTGATCACGGTCACCTCGCTTCACCGCGACTTTCTTCCTTCAAACTGGGGACAGTACGCCTGGTCGATGTATGATTCGGCTATTCTCGTGGGGTCGTTCGGAATGTTTCTGACTATATTTCTACTTTATCTCCGTATTTTTCCGGCGATTTCTATAGCTGAAATAAAGCCCGTGCGGTTTGTTGGAAAAGAAGACCCTGCTCATAAAGGAGGTCACTAATGGGACGAAAAAAAATCCTTGGAGGAATGGCCGCTATTTTCTTAGAAGAAGCTGACGTCGTCCACGCCGCTGCAAAAGTCAGAGCTTCTGGTTTTAATAAATTTGATGCTATTTCCCCGTACCCGATTCACGGAATGGAAGAAGCTTGTGGTATTCGCCGTAGTCGTATTCCGTATGTTACTTTTGCTTCGGCCTTAGTGGGTTTACTAGCGGGTTTGGCTCTTACTTATTACACATCTGTTGTGAACTGGCCGATCAATATCGGTGGAAAGCCCATGTTTTCATTGCCAGCGTTTATCCCGATTATTTTTGAGTTAACAATTCTATTTGCAGCGTTAACATCAGTTTTTGCATTATTCGTCGTCTGTAAGATGCCACGGATTGATCCGCCGGTGATCGACAAAGACTTAACTTGTCATAAGTTTGCGATTTTTATTCCTGAAAATGACGTGGGCTACAACGTCGAGCGGATTGAAACTTTGTTTAAAGAACTGGGTGCTCACGAAGTGAAGAAAGTGGCGGAGTACTAAATGAAAAATTTATTTCTTTCTTCTACTTTAATTTTTGCATTAACGAGTGGATTACTCGTTTTCTCGGGCTGTAATTCACAGCATGCTGAACCCAACGTAGAATTGATCCAAGATTTTATGGTGACTCCGGCCGTTAAGCCACAAAGCTATGACGAAGGATCTCCGAATCATTCTGGTATGCGTGTTCCACCTGAGGGAACCCAACCCGTTGGATTTACCCCGTATAAATACGCGAAAGACTTTTCGTTATCGACTAAAAATCCAAATTCAATGGCCGGAGATTTTTCAGAAGATACTTTAAAGGTGGGGCTTAAATTCTACCAGACCAACTGCTTAGTCTGTCATGGGTCCCAGGGCGAAGGCGGAGAAAAATCTTCTGTCGGCCAAAAGATGGCGTTGAAACCACCCGCATTAACATCTCAAAAAATCAGAAATTGGACCGATGGACAAATCTTTCACGTCATCACCATGGGGCAGGGA
>JAYTHR010000246.1:0-1303 GCA_043732425.1 Bdellovibrionales bacterium | reverse complement strand
ATTGAATTGTCTCGTGGGACAATGGCTCGTTGGGTGATAGCCACAGCAAAAGCTTGTCAGCCGATTTGGAATATTTTATCTGACAGGTGGCGAGAATCATTTTACGTATCGTGCGATGAAACGCGGACACAAGTGTTAAAAGAAAAAGATAGAAAAGCAGAAACACAATCTTGGATGTGGGTCAGGTCGACGCCATATGGTCCAAAGAAAATTATTTTATTTGATTACAGTATCTCAAGATCAGGAGCTGAAGCAGCCAAATTATTTTTAGATTACAAGGGCACGGTTCAGTGCGATGGGCTTGAGTCTTATAATAAAGTTGAGAACGAAGATGTGCGTCGAATCGGTTGCAATATGCACGGACGAAGTAAATTTGAAAAGGCAGTCGTAAACGGCGCTAAGGCCGGACAGAGTTTGGGAGAAAAGGGGCTTGGGTTTTATAAAATAATTTACGATCTTGAGGAAGAAATAAAAACGAAGACTCCTGAGGAGAAATACAAGATACGACTCAAAGTTGCAAAGCCGGTTTTTGAAGAGATGGGAGTTTGGGTTGAAAAAACTAAATCAAAAGTTCCAAAGAAAAGTAAAATCAATCAGGCGTTTACTTACTTTGAAAATGAATATGAATATCTGATTGGTTATTTAAAAGACGGAAGGTTTAATCCCGACAATGGATTTACCGAGCGAGCAATTAGAAAATTTGCGATCGGAAGAAATAATTGGATGTTCTCTGATACTGAGGCCGGAGCCGAGGCGAGCGCTTTACTTTACAGTTTTGTCGTCTCAGCGAAGGTCAACGGCGTCAATCCTTACAAAGCACTAGTCAAAATATTTACTGAAATACCAAAAGCGAAAACGCTTGAAGACTTCGAAACTCTCGCCGATCTGCTCCTTATACCAGAGCCAGCCCTTTAACAAAAAGGCTTGATGGCGCGCTTACCTTTTAAATACTGCGGGCCAAATTCAAGCAAACATCTTCAATGCTATTAGCAGTGATTCTGCTTGGGATGAAACGAAGACAAATAATGCTGTTCCCACCGCGGTGCCATCTCTATTCAAACTCTATGATGGCAGCGGTGTCATCATTTATGATTCAACAAACCCCAATTCTGGTTTTACAAACGGCGGAACTGCTTGTAGCAATTGGGCCACAGGTGGTTCGCCGAATTGTCCTTTGCGACTTGATCTGAGTTGGCAACAGGTGGGGACTTGTAATGGCGTCGTTGCTCCGGCTTATCAAATTAGTGGCATTTATAATTATCAAGCAGGCAGTACCGCTAGGCCAATAACAATCAATTGGCAA
>JAYTHR010000245.1:0-4671 GCA_043732425.1 Bdellovibrionales bacterium | reverse complement strand
GGTTGCTTGTACTGAGACACTAACGAAGTCACCGAACGCGCATAAAAAAGAAAAAAGGGAACAAAAAATGTCAGGGGAAGGAAAGTCCAAAAATACGAGAGTTCAAAATAGGACTTTAAGGTAGAAACCGAGAAGTAAATAAATATAAAAGTCGCAATAATTAAAAACAAACGGTCTAACCAAAGTTCTTTCATAATGAGTATCGGACTTTGAGTTGCTGGTGTAGCAAACAGCTGTTTAAGTTCACGCACAACGCTGGGGCTGGCTTTTGCTTTTTCGGCCACTTCGGCAATTTTTTTTTCAATGCTGGACGGTAACTTTAAGGGCGCAGCGAAACGCTCGAGCACCACGTGAAGCAATGTGGCTACAGAACCCCAAAGCCATGTCCAAATAATCAGAGGCTGCGCCTGCAGTAAATATTTGAAAAAAAATCGTAAATAATCTTTGATCGACATGATGTAGTTTTTCTCGACATGGGGGTTAAACAAACCAAGTCCATTCATCATATAACGACAGGCTACATTTCCAAACGGCAAGCGAATGGAAAGTTCATTGTATTTAACCAAAAAAGGATTGATGGGATCTTCGCAAATGCAGTAGGGATCTTGCTGATGGCCATGCTCGATTAACGTGTCCTTTTCGCTGATATAAAACCAATCCACAAAGCGGATGTTTAACTTTAATTCTTCAGGCAGCTGTAAGGAATCGATCAGTAGCTTCTGAACTTTGGGAAAAAGTAATTCGACATCATGGTTTCCCGGAATTATAACCACGCTATTTCCGTTTAGAATAAACTTTTTTAAGGCCTTAAAAAAAATCTCGTGCTCTTCAAGAATGACCTGTACTTTAAATACCGATTTTTCTTCATTCGGAAAAAGGCCACGACGGGTTTCTAACCAATTCACTTTGTAAATTGGATGTTCAGGTAAGCTCATGACGCTATCAAAATCAAAAATATCGCCATTTAAAATCAGTTCAACTTTTCCACCCTTAGCTTTTTCTTGAATATGATCCAGAAAATTTTCTAGGGCGCTATCGATAAAAAATTCTTTCGTTTTAAATTTTTTCCAAAGCGGGTGCCGCGACGCTTTTTTGTGCCGAGGTGGCTCGGAATCGGTCAGATGCAAATCGCTTATAACGGCCGTGTAAATTAAACTCACCATGACATCCTTTCATGCTTCTGATTTAATGTCATCATGACGACGTCGAACTGGATTAAAAATTTACCGACTCCCATCGCGATCATTGGTCTCGGAAAAAGCGGGCTCTCGGCTCTGGGACTGTTAAAAGCCACGGGTATTAAAGACTCAGACGTTCTGACTTTCGATCATATAGACTCTTCAGCTCAGTGGAGTAATCCCTCAGACTTAATGGCCGCAAATCCACGAACCCTTGTTGTTTCACCCGGAGTTTCTTTGTCTTCAGACTGGTTGCAACTTCTGATAAAGACGGGCGTTGTGTTGACGTCTGAAATTTCATTAGCAACTGCTTTTTTAACGACCGAAAAAATAATTGGGGTGACGGGCTCTGTCGGAAAAAGCACGGTTGTTTCTTTGCTCGGTGCTGGCGCGAAGGCACAAGATCCAAACTTTTTTATGGGCGGAAATTTAGGTACGCCTTTTTGTGATTATGCTTTACGACTTGTCAAAAATGGGCCTGTCGCAAAGTGGGTTATTCTCGAGCTATCCAGTTATCAACTTGAAAACTGTTCCCACTTAAAATTAGACTTTTCGGCGATCACTTTTTTGTCGGCAAATCATCTCGAGCGCTACCCCGACTTGCTGAGTTACTACAAAACAAAATTGGCCATAACGGCATTAACCAAATACAACTGTATTATTAACAGCTCTTCGGCAGATGCGGTTAAATATTCATCTTTGGCAACTTGCCCGATCCAGTTCGTGAATGCAAATTCTTCGCTAAGCCAAGATAAACGAGAAGAAATAGCTTTAATTGGTCGTCATAATCACGATAATTTTGCGGTGGCAAAAGTGCTGGCGCTGGCGGCCGGATGGAGTGCTAAAGCCATTCAAGAAATGGCTGCCTTTCCGGGCCTTTCTCACCGTCTTGAAGATGTCGGAACCTATCATGGTATTCGATTTGTTAATGACAGCAAAGCAACGGCTTTAGATTCCGTTCGTGTCGCTGTTGACGGCTGTTTAGAAAAAATATCGGCCCCCCATTTCTTATTTTTATTAATTGGCGGAAAAGATAAAAATTTGCCCTGGGCCGACTTAGCTTTTTTTAAAAACAATCCGCGATTGCAAGTTGTATTTTTTGGATCGTGCGGAGCCTTGGCAAAAAACCAATCTGGATTATCGGGCTTAGTCTTTGAGTCGCTGGGCGGCGCCATTGAACACTGCTTAACCACAGCGCGTGCTGAGGACACTGTTTTATTAAGTCCTGGTGGAACAAGTTTAGATGAGTTTAAAAACTTTGAAGAGCGCGGCAATTATTTTAAGGCGAAGGTAACGGCTTTTTTTAAATAAACTATTCGGAAAACTGTGAAACGCTTGTTTGACTTGATCTAACTAAGTGCACCTGTGAAAAAATACGATCTGTTTTTTTCTCTTGAACAACAACTTCCTGGGCGCCCACCGGTACATTAAACAATATAAATCCGCCGCCGGCTGATGGCTGAGATTGAATTTCTCCGCTGGCACTGAAGTAAACTAATTGCTTTTGATCATAGCTATCCGCAATTAAATGAATCTCGTACTCGATGGAAGGAACGAAGCCAATAATAGTTCCCGTGTTCGCCTCTTCGTTAATTTGTAGTTTTGCTTGAATTGCCGAAAGCCAAGCTTCTGAAATTGCAGGAATATGAACGTGATCAAGCCTTGCATCTTGAATAAAGTTGATCGGCATGTAGTTTGTTTTGGGGCGAACGATGTAGTTAGAGATTCCTAATTTATTTGTCGTGCGGTAACTGGCTAGTCCTTGCTGCGCATTTAAAACGTCTTCGCTATCCGGAGCAATAATATCCGCGTCCACGGGCTCAGACGTAAAAGCATCAAACGAGCGAATGAGTACTAGACGGGGAACTGCAGATGTTAAAATATGCTGATAGGACACAACGTTTTCTTCCGCGATAAATGTCTGTTGCCCGATGATATTATTATTAAGAAATGCGACCGCCGAATAGTTATCTGTTTCTAAACCAACAAAAATAAAATAGCCATTGTCGGATGTTACATCTTGTTTAAAGTTGGGGATCATGAACTGATCTAAATAGATTGGATTGATGCCGGCATGATTTTCTAGCTGAACACGGACACCCGCTGCCGGCTTACCCTGATTGAAAACACGGCCCACGAGTAAAGGCGCATTTTTGTTTTTAAATTCAAGTTGCTGGTGATCTGAAATATAATCAACAATACCGCTGACCCATTTTTTGGTAAATAACGGTGTTTGAATTTCATCACCCGTTTGACGAATTGAAACAACGTGAGCATAAATATTTTTTTGATCTTCAATCACTGCAATTGTTGAAGAATTTTTCGAGATGTTTCCGAATAGGGCTGTTGGTTTATCTAAACTTAATTGTTGTGAAAATAAAGAGGCCACCACGGCCGAAGGCATTGGCGGTATGGACTGATTTCTTACGGAAGGACTTGGCTTCACGCCGCCATTGCTGGCGACTGGGCGTGGAAGCTCAGGATTGACAGCCATTTGCGGGGGCTGACCCACGCGAATGAACGGTCCATCAAAATAATTTCCGTGATTAGCAAGATTGACTATTTTTTGACGATCTTCGCCGATCAGAATGCCGCTTTTGTCTTTAATCTGAGCGATCAAATAGCCTTGCGGATTTTCGATGTCGATCGAATAGATTCCAGCTTTTAGATCAACGTGGCCAACTTCTCGAATTTGACCTTCTTCGACTCGCTTTACTTCAACGATATGGTCTACGACACCAACGCCATCTTTAACTTCAAACTTACCCTTAACCGTTGCCCACTTTTGTAATGGTGCCGGATTAATTTGAACTTGCGGAGATTCTGAATCCCCAGAAAGCGAGGCTGGAAGGGCTGGTAAGTTGAGAGTTGCCGTGCGGCTATTTTCCTGCACTGAAAGCTGAAAGCCATAATCGTTTTTAGAGCCGATTTCTTCACGATCTAATTTCATCTCTGCTAAAGCCAGCGGCTGACTAGCCAACGAAACACTTTCTGCATTTAAAAACGTCGTGTTTTTAATTTCATCTTCATTTTTTCTAATCTCTGTATTTTGAGCGTGCTGGTATAAATAAAATGCGGGCGTCTTTCGGGCTTGCGTAATCACTATGGGCCTAGTGATCGTAACGACCCTACTTTTCTCAATCCGACTGGAATAAAGAAAGAATACGGGGATAGCCATAATGAAGGCCATGACAAACGACGACAAATTCACTCCTTGAATATTCAAATAAAACTAAAAAGTTTCATTCAATGTCTTACTTACTAGAGTACTTAAAAAGGGTTCTCTACGTCAAATGCCGGTACCACTTTTTCTCGGCTTTGGATAAGCATCAACTGAATCGCTTTGACCCGCTCACGCGTAAGACTTTCGTCGATTCCTTGATCTATAAAAGCTTTTGTATCCGGATCTTTTTGTTCTTTGCGTACTTCAACCGACAGGGCATAAGGCCGACGTGCGCCCAGAACCACGACCTTGGTATAGTACCTAATTTTA
>JAYTHR010000244.1:0-1310 GCA_043732425.1 Bdellovibrionales bacterium | reverse complement strand
TTTCATAAATACTGATCCTAGTCCCACGCCCCGATACTCGGGCAAAACAGCCTCCATCCAGGAATAAAAAATTTCCTGATTTAACGCGTAGCCTAGCTTAAAACCAACCGGCTTTTGATTCTCATAGGCGATTTGTAAAAGTATTTTCTGCGCACGAAGTCGGTCGGTAAATTTAGTTTCGTCGAAATTCACCAGTGTTTGCTGAATAAGATCTTTTAGGATACCAATTTCCAGGTCTGTGCACGACTCGCTGTTTTTGAACTCAAAAGCAATGGGCTCAAAGCGAAAACCATCATGGTTATTTTTTTTTATTTTTTCGAAGAACATTTCTTTCGGCCGAACCCAAGTTCGGCCGTGTTCATTTTCATACATCGTTTCGTATAAAACGAGTTCTTCTAAAGTTTCTGAATGACGAACCAATCCCAAATACTTGTACGGTTTATTTTTATAATGTCGGTAAAACCGTGTCTGCGCCAAAGGCTATTCGCCGTCGTAGCAACTGTTTCGAGAATTACTCCACTCTTGCGAGATATTAAATTCTTGCCCTGAGGTCACTAATTTTCCACCACCGCTTGTGCAAAGATCGGCGATCTCGTTTCCACCAACGTCATTCCAAGCTTGGGGATAAGCTGGGCTGCTTCCCGGAGTTGGATAAGCATCTGTTACAGCTTCAACTAATTCATGAGAAGCTACAAATGTCGTGCTGGATAATGTCGACTGTGTTTTCAAAGCAAAAGAGCAATCTGGTAAAACGGCGTAAAACGTATCTCCGTATTTCGCGTTTTTAACTCCGTTATGATATCCGCCGAACGAAAAGCATGAAAACATTCCTTCAATGCTGATTTGGATATCTTGCGGAAAGTGGATCATATACAAAGTGTTGCTATCAGGCCGTGGTAAGTTACCCGCGTCGATTTGCATTTCAATTTCTTTTTGAATTTCTACATCCGTAATTTTTTTGGCCGTTAAGTTCGGTTGAATTAAAATAGACGGAGTCGCTTCACCTTGACCAATGACCTGGTTCGTCCCGTCACGACCATCGATCGCTTTTAGGTTCGTGTTGTATTCCGTCAGCCAGTCCATGTGCTTACTTTTAACGTAAGCCGCATAGAAGTTAGCCATAACTCTCTGGACTTCAGCGTTAACCGATGCGCCCCAAAAAACTGGAACCGCTTTAACGTGGCTGATAACGGGTCCGCCGTAATACGCTAATTTTGTTGCCTGGTTACTTTCTAAGTTTAAACTGGGAACAAGAACTGAGCCGTGGGTGTAAAATTTATTTTTGGCCTGTGCAGTTAATCCTGTAACTA
>JAYTHR010000243.1:0-1312 GCA_043732425.1 Bdellovibrionales bacterium | reverse complement strand
TATTTTTGACAATGACCCCTTGAGATAAATCAATGCCGATGTCCAGCAGTAACGAAGGCGACTGAGTTTCGATTTGCTGTGCTGGTAAAAAATGACTTCCGCGTAAGGTGACGTTCGCGGGGTTGTCTTGGCCGAAATCTTTCTCGACCAGGCCACGATTTACTTTATAATCCACCTTAAGCGTGTAAGGAAGCCAAGAACCTGAGAAGTTCAGCGTGGCTTTACCGGCCGTTGTCACTTTTTCGGGAAATGTCAGTTCCAAGTTATCGGCCTGTGCTTGCAGCTGAACGACAAGATTTTTCGAGCCTTTTATTTCAATTTGGCCCGAGCCGTTCAGCTCGCTGTTGCCAATTTGTGCCGAGATCTCACTGAGGATGATTTTAGATTGCGAAAATTCAAGGGGCGTCGATATGGCTTCAATGGCCGAGGGAAACCCTTTAAGCTGCACGCTACCATCTGACAACTGCCCTTCGCCAAAAATTTGAAACGACCCTGTTGCACGTAATGGCATCTGGGCTTGGGCTTCAACATAACCATTCATCGCGTCGACAAAGGGGACCAAGAACTGCAGCAGACGAATTTTTAAACCCAATTCGAAATCTAATTTTTGATCCGATGAATTCGCATTCAGTAAATGAATATTAAGATGACTGTCTTCTCCCGCTAAATCGATCGGGTCCATTTTTTTTAATCCGTGCTCAAATAGGATTGAAGCGGGCGCTCGCAGCCGTAAAGTCTGGCCGCCACGTTGAAGTAAAAAGTCCCCCAATGCGACGCGCCCCGAAGTCTTTGGCACTGTTTTGGCTTCGCCGGCAAGATCAACGTCCAAATTTACGCGGGAATAAAATTCCATATTGGGTTGCGGAATAGAAATTAAAGGTAGTAACAGCAGTGGGTTTAAATCGCGAACTTGCAACTTTAAGAAATAATCATCTTTTTCTTTCCAGGGCCATTTCAGATTGGCCTGAATTTGCCGCCCAAAAAGTTGTCCATTCATGGTCAAATATTTTTTGTCTAATCCTAATTGGCCTTGTGATGGTGGGTAATTAAATCCATCTAAATTAACTTGGCGGGCATTAAAATCTAATTTCATTGCGGGCGAATCAAGACGACCATTGACCGACCCGCTAACGGCAATCATTCCAGTCAATGTCGGCAACAATCTGCCTGCGGCATCAATCTCTTCAATAAAGGCTTGATTTGATTTAAGTAACAATTTGAACTCAGGCTGCTTGCCCGTTGTTTCAATCAGCCCGCTCAGTGATAACTGCGATTTTAATTTAGCTAAACGAACATCCTTGAAATCAATCTT
>JAYTHR010000242.1:0-4705 GCA_043732425.1 Bdellovibrionales bacterium | reverse complement strand
CATCCTTACCGTATCCTGCTTCAGAAATCGTTTCTACGTGAGAGTCTAATTTCAAATCTTGAGAAACAAGTATTCCGGATAAGGTTATTAACCCGGGTTGGCCGCCGCGTTGAAACACTTTTTTTGACTGCTGATCTTTTTGATCAAGTTGATTTTTGGTGTCATTCTGCGGGGCTGCTTTGTCGGCAGATTCGCCAGAATTGTTTTTAATACATCCTGAAAAAGCAAAAAATAAAAAAATTAATGCTAAGACTGAAAGTGTTTTTTGAATTGCTGATTTCATTGAGTTAGACCTCGTTTTTTAAAACCTAAGATAGCATATTTTTGCAGGCTTTAAGTGACCAATAGGCCTACTTTGTATTTGCTTTAGGTGTGTCTAAAAGTTTTACTCTTTTAAACTGGCCTTGAAAAACCTGTAAAATACGTAAATAACGATAGCGGTAAGCACTAGGCCCACGGCAAAAAAAATAATTTCAGCGTTTTCAAATTCCACAGGCCTTAAATTAGCCGACGTTAGAAACTTTCACAATCCCTATCGAAAAGCTTTAGCAAATTCTGAAGATTGAGAAATCTAATCAAAACCAACCCTTGTTTTAAAAAAGTTGAAAGCTTTCGAAATTTAGCGTCATTTAATGGTACTAACCACATTGAAGGAGAAAACTATGAAAAACAGAGCGAAAAATTTATTAATACTATCTTTACTACTTGTTGGATTTGGACCGGCGGCTTTTGCAGCTGACCCTGCAACAATGACTAATACGGCGACTCCGCCGGCTCAAACATCCCCGCCACCAGACGTTAAAAACTCAAATAGCGCCGACATGATGGATAAAATGGATAAAAAAGCGCATGCTAAAATGATGAACCACGGAACGTTAGCTCCGGGAGAAAAAGTTAGCTTAAATAGCGCAACAAAAGAAGAATTAGAAAAACTTCCGGGAATTGGTCCCGCAAAAGCCGACGCCATTATTAAGGCAAGACCATTTAAGTCACTCGATGATCTTACAAAAGTTAAAGGCATCAAAAAAGACGTTTACGCAAAAATCAAAAATAACATCGTTTTGTAGAACTATAAATTTGACAGCTTCCTAGTTAGACCAGTGAAATGGTAGAGCTATGAAGCTTTCAACTTGGTCGGAAACTTACAAAATCACTTCCTTTCTTGTCAACTTACGACAACAAGCCGGACTTTATTCCATTTTAAATCTCATTCAGGATGTGGGGTGGCAGCACGCCATTCAATTAGAAATCAAGTTACCTAAAAACCAAGGTTGGATTTTCACACGGCAAAAATTAGTGATGCACGAATGGCCGAAGTGGAATCAGAATGTAACAATAAAAACGTGGCTACGACCGCCTTCAGAAGGCGGAGTTTTTTTTCTCCGTGACTATGAACTTTATGTTGATGATTTGAAAATCGGTGAATGCACTAGTACTTTTGCGGTTTTTGATATTCTGACTAGAAAAGTAGTCACCCTGGATTTATCTACTTTTAAAAACATGTGGCGTGAAGACAATTTTTTAGCTTATCACCCCGAGAAAATTAAACTCAGTTCTGAAATTGTCCCCTTGGCTCAATTTCAAGTTAGAAACAGTGATATTGATTCTAACAATCACGTGAACAACACCAAATATGCGCAGTGGATATTAGATGCCCTACCGATCGAAACCTTACGCGCGGGTGCTAATCTGAATGAATACGAAGTTAATTTTCTGGCCGAAACAAAAATCGGAGATCAAATTAGCGTTCAGCGCGCCAGTGAAGACGTCACTGATGGACTAACGTCAGTCATGCAGTTTCAAGGAATTAAATCGAATGATGGAAAACCCGCTTTCGCTGCAAAATTAAAAGTAACAATACCGCCGCTAAAAACTTAATTTCACATAAACCACGAGGTAAAAATAATATGACTTTACAAACCATTTTGATGCAAACGTCGGCTCAGTTGATTGACGTCAGTTCTTTAATTATTCGGGTTGCGATAGGCCTTTGCTTTATTATTCATGGGCTTGGAAAATTAGGCCTTGTGGGCTCGGGAAGTATGGCCGGTTTTGAAGGCTGGCTTAAAAGTTTAGGCATTCCTTTCCCCGCCCTTCAAGCTCGAGCTGCCATGCTCAGCGAAGTTATCGGTGGCACCCTAATGACGATTGGATTATTTACCCGCGTTGGCGCATTGCTTTGTCTAGCGACGATGATTGTCGCTGCTTTGATTGGCCACAAGGGCGGAGGCTATTTAATAACAAATAATCCCCCTGGAAATGAATACACCATTAATTTGTCAGCTATACTGATTGTTCTTATTCTTCTTGGCCCAGGACTTTATTCCCTAGACGCCTTAATTTTTTAAACAGCGTGCGCTGAATTTTTATCGGGTGGCCTTCCATGAATAATTCGATAGGCCACATGCTCGTAGAAGGAAACTGAGTCTACTAAACGCGCAGCACTTTGCGCAACAATCCCCGCAAGCAAAAGGCTAATGATCACATTGTGACTATCGGTCATCTCTAACACTAGAATCAAAGAAGTAAACGGGGTTCTGGTCAGGCCCGTTAAGAAAGCGATCATACCGGCAAGAATCCAAACTTGATGATTGGCTGCCGGGAAAAAACTACTTAACCAGGATCCAAGAGCAGCGCCACTGGAAAGTGCCGGGGCGAAAACGCCACCCACCACGCCGCCCGCGTAGGTTAAAAGATTTCCAAGGCCGCGCATCATCGCTAACGAAAACGAGGCCGTCGGGGTTGATTCGGTCAGTAAATGCACAATCACTTCGCGACCGGATCCAATACCATTTCTTCCAAAAAAATAAACGCCTGTTGCGACAATTAATCCGAGAAAGAATGTCATCAAAAATTTAGATTTCACATTCAGTTGCGATCGAAAATCATAAAAATAGACGGCGGCAGTGCCAAACAGCGCGCCTAAAAACCCGATAAGAGCACAGGCGAAAACTAAAACTAAAGTTTCATAAATTTGGGGAACGGCCACTTGCAACTTTCCTAAATAAAGATAATTTCCCAAGATAGCTTGAGCTAACAAGCCGGAAATTATAACCGCGTGAAAAACGTACGTTCGTATTTGACTGATATGAACTTTTGCTAGTTCTTCAATCGCAAAAATAATTCCACCCAAAGGAGTGTTAAATGCCGATGCCAAGCCTGCGGCGCCACCTGCTAAGATCATAGAATTCAAATTCGGGGGATTCGAGCGGGGATCAATCTTCGACCACAAACGGTGAACAAGATAAAAAATTCCAGCAGAGATCTGTAGCATGGGGCCTTCTCGACCCGTGATGCCGCCGCCGGCGACGGAGATACACGTTCCAAAAAATTTAACGATTATCATTCGAAAGCTGAGTAGACTTTCTAAAACAGGATTTCGAGTGTGGCTGACTTCCAAAGCCGCCAGAACCTGTGGAATTCCACTACCCGCAGCTCGTGGTGAAATCCAGTGGGCCAGCCCCGCCGATGTTAAAACAGCGGTTGGTAATAAAATAAAAATCCACAATGAGTTCGAATCAAACCAGGCGTAGGCCAGGCTCTCTGACCAAGCGAATACCCGCGCAAAAATAACTGCAAATAGGGCTGTGGTTGCGGCACTAATCCAATAGGGAAGAATTCGTAGGGAAGAGTTTTGAATCGTATTTAAATGCGATCGACCATAATTTAGAATTGATTTTGAATTCATTTTTCCTCAAAGCAATTTTCTAAACTAATTATTCGGAAGCGTCACAGGCGGGCGCATCGAAACGGCGCGTTATGTGCTTTCTAAAAATGTCGACATTTGATAGTCCCTGAAGAATAAATACTCCGAGGTTTATTTGAGAATAGTACAGTGGATTCTAAAAACAAAAATTGGACCTATTCATTTAGCAGCGTCTGCAAATGGTCTAAAAGCCGTAAGTACTGATCCAGTTTTAGGCGAATGTGTGCGGTCTCTGAATAATTCAGAACCTGAAGTTAAAATACTAGCGGAAGCTGTTCGTCAGCTTAAAGAATACTTGAAGGGGAAGAGGAAGAATTTTGATTTGCCGCTTGATGCTACAGGCACAGCTTTTCAAAAGCAGGTCTGGAATCAATTAAATGAAATTCCTTATGGCAAAACATGCTCGTACAAACAAATTGCTGAAAAGATCAAGAATGATAAAGCGGTGCGAGCCGTCGGTTCTGCGAATGGTAAAAATCCGTTATTTATAATCGTTCCCTGTCATAGAGTCATTGCTTCCGACGGGACCCTTGGTGGATATTCAGGCGGTATTGAAGTTAAAATGAAATTACTGAATCTAGAGAAAAAAGTTTTTCTAAATCCAGAAATTAAAAATTAAGATTTATCTTTTAGTGATTTAATTCTTGAAATTCAACTTTCGAATGAAATTTTAAGATGTGAGAATGATTTTCGCTGTCTTTAACCCGGATCGCGCTAACGAAAGTTCCTTCAGACGCTACGATAATTTCCGACGGAGCATGAATCGTATGCGCCAACGGTTTTGTATCAATATTTAAAGTATCTTTCTCGGGATCATATGAAATTCCATCCAGCTGAATCCAATCCGCTTCAATCTGATCACCAATATCTAATCCCATAACTTCTAATTCGACTTGTTCATTATTTAAAGTTTTATTCATCAACTGAAAATAAGATTGGTACTGAGCTTTGTCTAATGGCTGGTTGTGCATGAGAACTCCTTTTGCTGTTGTTAGACTG
>JAYTHR010000241.1:0-1320 GCA_043732425.1 Bdellovibrionales bacterium | reverse complement strand
TTTCAAACTGCGGAGGTGCGGCAACGCCAGAATTTCCTGAAGATTCCCGGTAAGTTTTAAATAGGTCATGAATCAGAGTGCGTTTTTCCTCAAATGAGGTAATTAGCGATTGTGAATCTGAAATTTGACCTAATGGATAAAAAAGAACTAAGGCTAGAATTAAAAAGCTTCCCGCAATCCAAACCAGGCGTTGCGAACTCGAGCTTAATGATTGGTAACGGTCTTGAAGCTGGTTGTACCATTCTGTTTCTTGGATGCGTTCGCCCAGACGCTGCGCGGTTGATTTGAATTTTTCTTTGAAATCTTCGACACGACTCATTTAACTAACCCTCGATCTGCCTTAAACGTTAGGTTAAATGAGACTCGGTTCGGAACCGGTATTAGTCCACCTGGTTTATTCGTAATTTCCGCCGAAGTATTTAAGGATTTTAAATTTTGCATCAGTAAATTCACTTCACGGGGTGTATTGGCGTAGCCCTTCATTTGAACCACATCATCATTGACTTGAAAATTCATCAGATCAATTTTAACTTGTTCTTTTCCAGGTGCTGCTTCACTGACCTTTTTCAGAATTTCTAGCGCGGAATTCATTTTGGATACCTGACCAATTAATTTTAACTCTGCAGCTTTCTTTCTATTTTCACGAATGTATTTTTTGATTCCCGCTTCGTTAGCTTGTTTTTTTGGTAAACGAGCCACAGTGCGCGCCTGACTTTTTAAGGCCTCGTCCCCTTTTTCAACCAAGTAGGCAGAAAATCCTTCACGAAAAAAAGACCAGATGAATAAAACGATTAAGCTAGCCACAGCGACTTGCGCTACACGGTGCCACTGCTGCCAAAGAACTTTAAGGCGATCATTTTGTTTTGCAAATTCAGCTTTTAATAAATTAGCTGCTGGCGCGCGCGGTTTTTTGTAGGCCTCTAAAGCGAAGCTTAAGGCTTCGTTGAAGCGGGCATCGACTGAATGAGTTTCCGTAAACCCCAAAGCCGCTAATGACGATGAGTACTGTTCTAATAAAGAGATAGGGTTGCAGGGAATTTCTAAATGCTGCGTTAGAAAAGCTCCTAAGTTTTGCAGAAGGCTGGTGCCCCCGGTCATGCTAATTTCGGTGATCTCGGCATTAAATTCACTTTGCAGTTCTAGAACTGACATTTGTAAATCACGAACTAATTCGCGCAGAGATTTACTTAAGACATCAGAAAGTTGTGATTGTTCAAAACTGGCGCCTTGTTTTGAAAGTAGTAACTGTCCCTGAGTTTGTAATGTTTTAACCGCATCGATCACCGGCAGTTGATATCGCTTTACGATATCTTGAATCAA
>JAYTHR010000240.1:0-1322 GCA_043732425.1 Bdellovibrionales bacterium | reverse complement strand
TGTCAGATTTTGTAGTCCGTACTGTGTTGAGTTAGCGATAGTTTGCTCAGCGAGTGGCTTCACTTGGATAGCGCGGCCTCGAGACCCTTTCGAGCTTGAACAAACAAAACTGTGACTTATTTTGGCAGTTTTTAATTAAGACTAGAGGTGAAAAAAACGATCATGTTTAATTATAGGTCGCCCTGGACTCACAGACCTTGGTCACCTTGCGTAATCCGAACTCAATGAATTTACTCGCGACTGATTTATGGTAAAGTCCTAAAAAGCACCTAGCAACACTCGAGGTTATCCATGGCCAGCGATTTCAAGCAGTCTCTTCTTAAGAATGCCAGTTTAGCGTATTCACTTCTACGAACGGGGCAGTTCGCGATTCAAGGAACCGTGCTTCCGTGGGTCGATCTTATCGCTACCGGAAAAAAAAGAAATACTCCCAAAAATTATACCGAACATTTGAAGCAGGCGTTGCCAAAAATTCAAAAATTATTAGTTAAGGATGCCGAAAATATTTCGCAAGGATTTTATCCGGCTCAGGTTTTATTTCCGGAAAGTCCGCTGCAGCATTCTTTAAGAATTCCGCGGATATTAAAAGATGCCTTCTTGGTTGCAAAACGCCGAGAGAGTAAAAAATCCCACGACTTTGATCCCGCCGCTGAAGACTTCACGAAGGGATTACCAGAGTATTACACTCGAAATTTTCACTTTCAAACAAGTGGCTATCTGGGTGATATCTCAGCCGAATTGTACGAGCATCAGGTTGAGATTTTGTTTTCTGGTGCGGCGGATGCCATGCGCCGCCTAATCATTCCGCCCCTGAAGGTGCACTTGCAAAATTCAGATGGTGAGGGTTTAAAGTTTTTAGAAGTTGGCAGCGGTACCGGGCGCTTGACAAAATTTATGGCGCTGGCTTTTCCAAAAGCTCAAATCACCAGCGTCGATTTAAGTTCATTTTATTTAGCTAAAGCCAGAAAAAGATTAGGGAAATTTAAGCGGATTGATTTTGTTCAGGGAGCTGCCGAAGATTTAAATTTTAAAGATGAAAGCTTTGATGCCGTGTACTCGTGTTTTTTATTTCACGAGTTACCCCTGAATATCCGCGAAGCCGTGTTAAAAGAAAGTTTACGTTTATTAAAACCGCTGGGGTTTTGTGGCCTAGTCGATTCGTTGCAAAAAAATGACGATGCTGACTTTCAGTGGGCGCTGGACCAATTCCCGCAAGATTTTCACGAGCCCTTCTACAAAAATTATACGCAGATTCCCATGGAGATGCTTTACGGAAAAGCTGGCTTCAAAAATATTCAATCCGAGATTGGATTTCTTTCTAA
>JAYTHR010000239.1:0-1326 GCA_043732425.1 Bdellovibrionales bacterium | reverse complement strand
AGACTTTGTTTAATAAATTAAAAAATGTTGAATTTACTTTTTACGACTATGTCACTGCTGGTTTTCTTCACTCGCGAGTCGCTCCGCAACTGAGAAATCAAACAAGCTGGAGCTGGCAGCAAGCTGAAAACGCTCCGCCGATTGATTTCTTTGAAGGAGAAGAAAATTTTCTAGCCTTAGTACCATTAAAAGATGATCAAATTATCGTGATTTCAGATTTCCAGGGCCGAAAGAAACAATGGACTGTCGAAGCACCGATGAAGTCCGCTCTGATGCTGGAAAGACGAAAGCAGTACTTTGCGGAAATGGCTTTGCTTAATTTCCAGAAGACTATTTAAATAGAATTCATTCGTATCATTTCCATTGCAGGATGTGATAAGGGGAAACATGTTTCATTTTATTTTTGCCTTCTTTTTTTTTCACGGGCCGTCATGGCTTTGCAACGACTTCAAAAAAAAATTCATTTTTGCGGGCCACGATCTTCCACGCTTCACGTGGAAAGAAGGCCAAAAAGTAACTGGCGGAGTTACGGAAATCATGGAAGAAATTTGTAATCAACTCAAAGTAAAATGTAAGATTGAGGTCGCGCCATTAGCTCGCTGTTTAAAAATGTAAGAAGATGGGGAAATTGCCGACGCCCTGAACATGGCCCCAAACCCAGAGCGCAATGTCTTTTCGACTCCTTCGAAACCCTTGGCCCAATTCAGCATTGCTTACGCGGCTAACAAACTCAGTCAGAAACCGAAAATAAGTAACCTGCAGGATCTTAGCGGCTGGAATGTGGTCGGAGTGCGCGGATCGACGAGTTTAAAAATGGCCGAAAAGCTTCAGTCGCTGGTAAAGGGAATGACTTTAAGTGAAGAAGTCAGTTCTTTAGATTTGATTCAGTTCCTAAAAAATCACCCGATGCATTCAAAAAATGTAGCCGTTGGCGTAGAAGAATCCCTTCAGTATTATGCCGAAAAAAAAGCTGGACATGGAATTCGTTTATTCCGCGGAGGCCCAACCTTTTACGGTCGCGTTTTCAAATAAAAAAATGGCTCCTGAAGACCAAGCTGCTTTCAACGACGCCATCGCGGCGTTAACCAAAAAAGGAACGCTGAAAAAGATCTTGTCAAAATTTCATCTGAAGCCTTTTTAAGTTGGGTCATTGCTGATTTTGCTATTGACCAAAAGCCCCCTTTTTTTTATTGTTTTAAAATGCATTTTAAAGAGTTCGCCCACAGCTTATTCTACTAAGATTCAGCAATTAAAATGTCTTCGTCGAAGTAAGTGAAAATAAAAGTTTATTTTACGAGGAAATAACCAAGGAGATTCTATGGATAC
>JAYTHR010000238.1:0-1329 GCA_043732425.1 Bdellovibrionales bacterium | reverse complement strand
TCAGTTGCGGATTCAAATCGCTGGTTTCAAAAACAAAAGTTTCTCCGTCAAGATAGCACCAGAATTTCTGATCGATAACTTCTGCCAGAATTGTTTTTTCAATTCCTTGGACTAATACTTTTATTTGTTTTGAAAGATTAGCCACTAGATATTTCTCCAGTTACTTAACCAGGGCGATGCATGATTTTCTACCTGGTTTTTTTCACTCGAAGTTTGCGAGCCCATTTTTGCAAATTCTTTAAAGGCCAAGGTGCTCCATTCCAGCTGTAGATTTTTTGCGATCAATCCATCTGGAAAATGATTCTCAATAAAGCGTGTTGTCATTTTTCCGTTTTGAAACTCATCGTGATTTAGTATCGCGATGAGGTAAGGTATATTCGTATGAACGCCGAATACAATACTGTCTTTCAATGTTCTGATCATCTTCTGAATAGCGCGAGGTCGGCTTTCATCCCAAACAATGACTTTAGCAATCATGGGATCATAGTGGGAAGTAATTGTATCGCCCGATTCAAATCCATATTCAAAACGCCGTCGCGGTCCTTCGGGCCACTGCACGGTGCCCAGTTTCCCTGTAGAGGGCATTCCTGACTGATAAGGATTTTCGGCGTAAACGCGGCATTCGATCGCGTGACCTTTGGGTAAGCGGATATCTTTCGAACTAAAAATAAATTGCTCGGCGGCTGTCAATATTTGCATCTTAACTAGATCGATACCTAGTACTTCTTCGGTTACCGGGTGTTCCACCTGAAGCCGGGTATTAACTTCGAGTAAATAAAATTGACCATCTTGCAAAAGAAATTCAACCGTCCCGGCACTTCGATAATTTCCCAGCGTCGCGATGGTGCAGGCGACTTCACCCATTTGTCTTCGCAAATCATCCGTCAATGAAGGTGATGTGGCTTCCTCGATTATTTTTTGATGACGTCGTTGGACCGAGCATTCACGGTCAAAAAAGTGAACGACTTTTCCGGTGCAATCCGCAAAAATTTGAAACTCGATATGCTTTGCGTGGCCTAAATATTTTTCTAAAAAAACTTCTGAAGAACCAAACGCTGAAAGTGCTTCTCGCTGGGCTGACTCAATCAACTGCGTTGCAGAATTTAAATTTTCAATCAGTTTCATGCCTCGGCCACCGCCACCAGCAGCAGCTTTTACAATAACCGGAAGACCTATTTTTTCGACTTCAGAAAGTAGTGTTTTTATGGATTGATCCTGGCCCTGATAACCCGGAATCAAAGGTAACCCCGCCGATTTTGCCAAATTCTTAAATTGGATTTTATCGCCTAAAAGCCGAATAGTTTCCGCTTTAGGGCCGATAAAAATTAA
>JAYTHR010000237.1:0-1332 GCA_043732425.1 Bdellovibrionales bacterium | reverse complement strand
CGCTATTTATGCGCTGGGTATCGGATTAGGAATGCGCGAAAGTTCGGGTGCGTTTTGTGAAGGTTGGGATGTGGGCGCCGGTTCGCATCGAACTTCTGCCGAAGCTGAAGCCGGAGCATTTCAAGTCAGTTACGACTCCATGGTCATGTCTGTAGAACTTAAAAAATTATACCAGGAATACCTTGCAACGCCCGAGCGCTGCCTTCTAGGAGTCTTCAAGGAGAATGTCAGCTGCAAGTCCCGAGGAATACTGGGAACGGGTGCGGGCGCTACGTATCAAAGTTTTAATAAAGCGTGCCCGGCGTTCGCTACTGAATACGCGATGACATTGCTACGACTTCAAAGGTCGCATTTTGGGCCTATCAACCGCCACGAGGCCGAGGTTGCTCCGGTTTGTCATTCGATGTTTTCGGCCATTCAAAATATCGTCGATAAAAACCCTGAGGCAGCTTGTCGGGAATTATTTTAATTCAGCTGAAGGGATTCTGCTTGAAAAGTTTGATTCGCTTGAATCGGTAGTGGCAGTTCGATAACGAATTCGGTCCGCTCGGAATTCTTATTATAAAAAAGATTTCCATCGTGCTGCTCAATAAGACTTCGTGAAATGCTTAATCCTAGTCCCGTTCCCTGACCGATTGATTTCGTCGTGTAAAAAGGCATGAAAATGCGGTTCACGTCCTCGTTTGAAATTCCAGGTCCGCTATCGGTGACACGAATTCGGAGCAGAGTTCCATCAATGTCGGCTGTGATATTGATCCAGCGTTCTTCTAAGTTTTTAATAGAATCGATCGCATTATTAATTAAGTTCAATAAAACCTGAGAAATTTGAGACGGACGCCCTAGAATCTTGACGTCGAAGGAATTTTTGATGTTCAGTTTAATATTCGCACTATTTAATTTCATGGTGCACAGGCTTAATGTTTCTTCTAACAAACTGTGAAATCCGAAGAACATCATGGGATCTTTAGAACCATCTCGGACTAGGGTTAGCATCGAGGACGTAATTTTCCCCATGCGCAAAGCCATTTTTAAAATTTTACGCTGCGACAGTTCCAAGGAAGTCACCGTAGCGGTGCCGTTTTCAACTTCAATCAACGAAAGCTCAACCAATAAAGAAATGACCCCGAGGGGATTATTAAGTTCGTGGGCTATTCCTCCAGCCATCACACCTAATTCAGAAAGCTTCGAGGAAAGCTCGATCTGATGCCTTTGTTCAGTCACGGTATCAGATCTTTCTTTAACCTTTTGTTCTAAATTCTGATTGAATTCAGCTAGCGCCTGAAGGTTTTTCATTGATGTCTGGTACATGACATTAATTGATTTTTGTAAACT
>JAYTHR010000236.1:0-4757 GCA_043732425.1 Bdellovibrionales bacterium | reverse complement strand
AAATCATCGTAGGTAGCGCAGAGCATTTCTGTAACGGGTACGCCGTAGTCTCCAAGCGCTCGAGCAGTGGCTTCACGTTCAGCTGATAAAATATCGGTTATGGAATAGGATTTGCTTTTAAAAAAGCTAAGGATCGGGTTTGAAAACCCAACCTTCGGCAGAGGATCTAGCGATTGCGTGATCAAAACGTATTTTTTCTGTTCGCTTTCCAGGATATGTTGGTAGATGGAGTGTTGATCTGAGGTTCCAGTTGCACCCACTATCCACGGAATTTTCGGTGTTTTGTCTCCTGCATTTGTTTTTGATTTGCCAAGCGATTCTGCCCACAATTGACAAAGCCACTGATTAAACCAACGTAACTTCGATGAGTAGGACCAGAAAATAAAAAGATCCGTTTTACAATCTATCGCGTGACACAGTTCGGCGGCTACCCCAAGTATTTTTTCTTTTTCTTGCTGGACCTTGCATGCGCCCGTGCGTAACGCCGGTATGTCAAATCCCATGAATCCGGCCACGACCAATCCAACGGCAGTCAGAACTGAAAACCTTCCTCCAACAGAAGTGGGAATTTCAATTAATGGCATATTTTTTTCGCGGGCTAAGTTCACAAAAAGGCTAGGTTTTTTTTCGGAAATAACAAAGGCATTTTTGAAAAAATCCAGGCTGCCCATTTGGGCTTCTTTAACAAATGTTTCAATCAAAGCGGCTATCTCAATAGACTCGCCACTTTTCGAAATAATGAGAAAACCTGTCTGGTCGAAAGAATCTTTAACTTGGTTCCAAACGGACTGAATTTCGCTAGCATCAATATTATCAAGAAAATAAACTGAGTTATTGTATCGATAATTAGCGAGTGCACGGCCACCCATGGAGCTACCACCGATTCCCAGAACAACGAGTTTTTTAAATTTTTCCTTAAGATTCTGTGACCATTGTATAGACTGAAGCCAATTTTCATCATCCTCAATAATACGGACAAAACCAGGTTTCTTATTGCCCCACAAATCATTTAGAAGTGGCAACAATTTTGATTCATAAGTTTTCTTAATTTTAAAAAAATTAGGGTCATGATGATTAAGCTGCATAAAAGATATTCCTTTTTAAAATAGATTCAAAAAGCATAGTTAACAATATTATCTTTCTCAAGAAAAGTTATTTTTTAAATACTGACTGGTGAATTTTAAACCTGTCTCTAAACCTATTTTCGGTGACCACGGGCTCAGTATCTTTAAGGCTAAGTCAAGATTTGGATTCCGCTTATTTAGATCATCAGCCCGCTCTTGTTCAAAATTTAACGGAATATGTCGATCTAATACTTTTAGAATTAGTCGTGCTAAGTTGGAAATTGATATCTCCTCATTATTACCAATATTCACCGGAAATTTAATATTTTTTCTGGCGTAAAGCCAAACTCCCTCAATGCGGTCGTTTACAAAGCAAAAACTTCGAGTTTGTGATCCTGTTCCATGAATCGACAGTGAACGCCCTGCAAGCTTTGCATAATTAAGCGGGGAATAACGCGCTTATTATCTGATCTCATGCGAGGTCCATAAGTATTAAAGATACGGACCAAACAATGAGAAGTGTTATTTCTGTTATTGCTCGAAAATATTGAATCTTCTCCAAATCATTTTGCTTCAAAATAACAACTGCTTTTGCCGAAAGAATTGACATAATCCTACTGGTGTTCGCTGTAACTAGACTGAACTTCACTTTCATAAACTTCGCTCGTCGACGCGAAAATGACTCGGGCTTTTAACTGGTCAGCATAATGAATCGCATTTTCGAGCGCAATCGAATTTGCTTGCAAAATTCCTAAAGAATATTTTTGAAAGCGGTGAGGCGATGCGAAGTGGAAAATGTATTCGAGCTCTCGTAAGGACAGAAAAGGAATTTGGGTTAACCAAGAATTCCATGGTTTGGTGATGTCGGCGTCGATAAAAAAACGCTCTAAATATTTACAAGTCAGGTAGTGAATATTTTGCATTTAGCCAGTCATCAAATTATTTACAGCTATGAATTTAAAACCTTCCTTTAGTAACTTTTTACAAAGATGAAAACCAATAAATCCAGCGCCGCCGGCAACTACTGTTCAGCTCATGATTTGCGACCGATACGTGTATAACTAAAACCTAATTTCTGCATTATGAAAACTGAATAAATATTTCTTGCATCAAATATGAAATGCTTTTTCATAAGTTTTTTTAAACGTCTCATATCGATATCAGTAAAATGTTGCCACTCGGCGAGAAAAATTAAAAATTCAGAACCTTATTTGTAATAATCTTCAGTCATCACATCCTATGGGTAATGAATTTTCGATTTAATTTTTATCCTGACCCTAGTAAGCAGTAATTTCTTTGTGAAGAAAAGTTATTTTTTCTAAATATTTGTATTAAGGCTAAAAAGCTTTTCCTTCATGTATTGACTCGTTCGTTTTAAACCCTCTTCAATAGGAGTCGTCGAAGCCCAAGGTTTTAATAATTCGGAAGCTAAACTTAAATTAGGCCGTCTGGTCGGGGGGTCATCTGTTCGTTCGTCTTGGAACGTAAAACAAGTCTCTTTTTTCAAAATTTTATTCACTAAGTGGGCTAATTCGAAAATAGAAATTTCTCTATCATTTCCAATATTCACCGGAGTTTTAATTCCTTTTTTAGCGTAAATAAATAGGCCTTCAATTAAGTCATCCACGTAACAAAAACTTCGGGTCTGTAAACCACGCTTGTGAATTGTTAAAGGAACATTTTTTAAGGCTTGCGTAATAAAATGAGGAATAACGCGCTCATCATCTAGTCTCATCCGGGGACCGTAGGTGTTAAAAATGCGAACTAAGCCATGGCAAGTGTCATTTTTTTGATTGCTGGAAAAAATTAAGGATTCGCCGAATCTTTTAGCTTCGTCATAACAACTTCGATCTCCGTAAGAATTAACGTAGCCCCAATTACTTTCCGCAAATGAAGACTGCTGTTCGCTTCCGTAGATTTCACTGGTGGATGCAAAAATGACCCGAGCTTGGAATTTATCGGCCAGGTGAATGGCGTTAAGTAGCCCCGTTGAGTTAGCGGCCAGAATTTCTAAAGAATATTTTTTAAAAAGATGGGGCGATGCTACCGAAGCAAAATGAAAAACGTATTGTAGTTTTTCAAATTTAAAATGGGGTAAATGGAACTCCCAAGAGCTTAAGTTCAGCGATATGTCGGCATTAATAAAAGTGAACTGTGGGGCATATTTCTTTATTAGGTCCTGGATGTTTTCAACTTGGCCCGTAAGATAATTATCAACGGCGATGACCTGATACCCTTCTTTTAATAATTTTTCGCAGAGGTGAAAACCCAGAAAGCCGGCTCCACCAGTCACCAGAGCATAATTCATAAATGACGTCCGATAGAGTGGTACTCAAATCCCATTTTACTCATGGAAATTAAGGAATAAATATTTCTGGCGTCAAAAACGAAATTCCTTTTCATCATCTTTTTAATCTTTAACAGATCAATTTTTTGAAACTGACGCCAATCAGTAAGAATAATTAAAAATTCTGATTTTGTAGAACTGAGGTACGGGTCGTCAAAGTAAGTTACTGCGCCTGGAAGCTTGATACTTTTTAAGTTGGCTTGGGCTTTAGGATCGTAAATATTAATTTTTATTGGTAAATGAATTAAGCTTTTGATAATTTCTACGGCAGGAGAATTTCTAATATCATCGGTACCGGGTTTATATGACGCCCCCCAAACGGTAATTTGCCGGATATTATTTTTTATAATGAGAGTTTTAATTTTTAAAGCGGTATTTGCGGTTTGCAAGTCATTGGTTTTCTGCACCGCTTTTAATAGGTGCAGGGATTCAGTTTTATTTTTTGTTAATTGAATTAAAGCAGCGACATCTTTTGGAAGACAGCTTCCGCCGTACCCAGGGCCCGGGTTTAGAAAATGTTTTCCGATCCGTGGATCTAAACCAAGCCCTTGCTGAACTTCGGTAATATTGGCGCCACGAAATTCACAGACCCGGCTGATTTCATTGATAAAAGAAATCTTGGTCGCTAAAAATGCGTTTGCGGCATGCTTTGTCATCTCGGCCGAAGTTGGGCTCATAATGATTACTGAAGATTTTTTATTAACTAGCGGGCGATAAATATTTTTTAGTTTCCGAAGTCCCGCTGTAGAGTTACTGGCAATAATGATGCGGTAGGGATAAAGAAAATTTTTAAGAGCTTCACCTTCACTCAAAAACTCAGGGTTCGTGATGAGATGTACGTGAGTTATTTTAGCTTTATTTAATTTCTGAACTAGTTGGACGTGAGTTCCTACGGGGGCCGTAGATTTGATTACAATAAAAGTTTCCCGCGATTGATGACTCGCAATTTTAGTGAGTAAATTATAAAGCAAATTTATATTTTCGGTGGATTTATTTTTAGATTCTAAATTAACACATAAAAAAACAATGTTAGAAAAGTTTGCGGCCTTTTTTAAATGAGACGTAAACCAGATGCTTTTATTTTCATGCTTTCGAAGAAGTCGGCCTGAGCCTGCTTCAAATAGAGGCATTTGTTTTTTTTGTAACTGAGTTATTTTCTCTAGATCATGGTCAAAACACATAACCTGATGACCCATTTCGGCAAGGCCTAGCCCAGTAGTTAATCCAACATATCCCGCTCCAATTATGGAAATTTTCATAGTTATTTATTTACTGAATCTCTAGCTTTATGTCATGCTGGAATCTGCAAAAGTCACGGCCCCTAGGAAGTCACTTTTCAATGTGCT
>JAYTHR010000235.1:0-1337 GCA_043732425.1 Bdellovibrionales bacterium | reverse complement strand
TCTTGATCTATTTTTATACCGAAAGTATCGGCTAGCTTTTGCGTGCGCGTATTTAATGTGTATTGGGCACACATAAAAATCCTTTACAGAGTGAACTGCAGCTGCAATTTATTTTCTTGCGGCTGCTGTTGTTCGGAATCCCTTAAATGAACACCGAGTCCGATCAAGCGTACTGCGACACCTCGACGCTGCCAAGCCCGTTCTAGTAGATTCTTAAAATCCTGTTCTGTGGGAAAATGTGAAATAGACTGTTCATGAGTTGTCGCTTTGAAATCAAAGAACTTCAGTTTAACGACGATATTTCTAATTCGATTTTGATAGGAGCCCTTTTGCAAACGACGTAACCAATCGGCATAAATTTCAGGAATCTGTTTTTCACAGTCGGACCAGGTCTGCAGATCTTTCTCAAAAGTTTGCTCTACGGTTAAAGATTTTCTTTCCGAGAATGGCTGCACTTCCCGATGATCAATCCCGCGAGAAAACTCGTACAATTCTTGGGCTCGGGAACCAAACCAAGCCGTTAATTGACTGAGGGATTGCTTCTGCAAATCAGCACAGGTAACAAGTCCCAAATCATGCATCTTTTGCGCCGTGACTTTACCCACGCCATAAATTTTTTTTACCGGAAGAGTTTGCACGAAAGAATCAACCTGTTCGGGGCGGATAACAAACTGCCCGTTTGGTTTTTTCCAATCGCTAGCAATCTTGGCCAAAAACTTATTCGGGGCAATTCCTGCCGATGCTGTTAACTGCAATTCGGTGAAAATTAATCTTCTGATTTCCTGCGCAATTAATGTAGCGCTACCACCAAATTCAGTGCAATGGCTGACATCCAAGTAAGCTTCATCTAAGGACAGAGGCTCGATTAAACTCGTAAATCTTTCTAAGATGGCGCGAACTTTTTTACTTTCATTTTTGTAGGCTTCAAAATCTGGAGGAATTAAAATTATTTGTGGACAAAGCCGAACAGCATGCGATGAAGGCATTGCTGATCGAACTCCAAATTTTCTTGCTTCGTAACTTGCGGTACACAAAACACTTCGGGAATTGGCAGGACCACCAATCCCTAAAGGCTTACCCTTCAGGGTTGGATTTTTCTTTACTTCAACGGCTGCATAAAAACAGTCCATGTCGACATGGATGATCTTTTTCATTTACATATAGTTTACACATTGTAAGCCGGCCTGCAATCAAAATCTGGCAGCTCCAATTCCGAAAACCCTTACCTTTCGAGCATTGAAGCTAAAGCCTGCGCTGAAGTTAAGTGGTTGCTAACATGTTTACGCGTCTCTTTTAGAAAGGATTTCAGCTTCGCATCTTGTGCCGCTGGAATATAG
>JAYTHR010000234.1:0-1343 GCA_043732425.1 Bdellovibrionales bacterium | reverse complement strand
TAAAGGCTGCGCGACATCTTGGCGTTTCAGAAGCGAATGTGTACAATTGGAAAATGAAAAGCAAAAATGGAAAACTAAAAGACTTAAAGAATAGCATGGGCATTCAAGCCGAAACTCCGGACGAAGAACTAAAACGCCTTCGAAAAGAAGTCGACGAGCTCAAGCAAGTAAACTACATCTTGAAAAGAGCAGCCGCTTTTTTTTCGCAAGACCATCTCAAGTGAAGTTTGAGATGGTCGAAGAACTAAGCCACGAAGAAGTCGCGGTGAACTTAGCTTGCAAGACGATCGACGTTTCGCGAAGCGGCTATTATGCTTGGCTCAATCGGCCGGAGTCTGTGCGCTCGATTGAAAACCAAAATCTACTTTCACAGATTTTAAAAATTCACGAGAAAACAAAGCAAACATACGGCTCGCCACGAATGACAGAAGAGCTGGTAGAGGGCGGCTTTACGTGCAGTGAGAACCGTGTAGCAAAGCTTATGCGAGAGAACAAAATTGCTTCAGAAGCGGTTAGAAAATTTAAAGTTACGACGACAGATTCAAAGCATGATTTACCAATTGCGAAACGAATTTTTGAAACGGAAAATGTAGAAGCCGTGGCAGCTCCGAATCAGGTCTGGGTCGGAGATATCACTTACGTTGCGACAGAAGAAGGCTTTTTATTTTTATCAATTTTCATGGATTTATTTACGCGAAAGATCGTGGGCTTCTCAAGCGATGATAATATGCGCACAGAACTTGTCTTGAATGCGCTGACGATGGCATTAGGACGTCAGGACATCAACATGTGGGAGCTTATTGCCCACACCGACCGCGGCTCGCAGTACGCCGCTGAAAAGTACCGCGAGAAATTAAACTTGATCGGAATCGTTGCGAGCATGTCGCGAAAAGGAAATTGCTGGGATAACGCTCACTGCGAAAGTTTTTTCCACACGCTAAAAACAGAACGGGTCTACAGAACAAAATTTAAGACCCGACAAGAAGCAAAAGATGCGATCTTCGAATGGATCGAAACTTGGTATAACAAAGAACGCCGTCACTCGGCGCTCGGTTATATGTCTCCGGCAGCGTACGAGAATTTGGCACTAGCAGCGTAAAAAACGTGTCCACTTTTTCGGGGGAAGATCAATTTTGCCTTTGGCAGAACAGCCAATCTTTTTAACGCTGAGAATCCTGAGATCACTTTAGAGAAAGCACTGTCACAAAACTTGATCGTGTATTTTCAACTTCCAGTTTTACTATCCCCATTTTTAGGGTAAGCGCTCCATCGCGCCCATCTTTTCAGCCTTCTTTTTTATGGCATGATAGAGGATTTGGCGGGCTCAGGAGAAGTTCTGTGAG
>JAYTHR010000233.1:0-4788 GCA_043732425.1 Bdellovibrionales bacterium | reverse complement strand
CTACCTTTAACGAACTAAAGCCAACGGCCTTAGGACGAATTAAAGTTTACGGAATCGCGAAGACCCACGCTGATTTTATGCTGTTTCGTAATGGTTATAAGATGATTTTTTCCGTTAAGAATGCAGGTCTGATTAGCATGCGTTTTCACTACGTCGGAAATTTAGCTATTCCCCAGCCGACACAAAAAGAACAAGTGACCGTGGTGATGGAAGAAGAATTGATCGAAGCAAAATGGGGCGCGTTTGAAGAAGTTCTTTGGACTTACAAAGGCCTTAGCTTTAAAGATGAGTTCTTAGTACGCCATTACATGACTTTTTTCATCAAAGAAAGCTCACGTTAGTTTTTACTTGAAACCCAGTTTGTCTTTAAGAACTGAAGTTAATTTCGAATAAAGATCAGCGGCTTCGATTAAAGCCGTGTGTCGACTGTGCCCGCCTTCAGCTTGCTCGAAATATAAAACAGATTGATTATAACCCAATAATTTCGCGGCCATTTTTCGCGCGTGTCCCGGGTGAACGCGGTCATCTTTCGTGGACGTGTAAAAGAAAAAATCAGGATATTTCACACCTTTTTTGACATTCTGGTAAGGCGAATATTTTTCTATGAAAGCTCGCTGCTCTGGTATATCTGGATTTCCGTATTCGGCCATCCAGCTGGATCCCGCTAGCAATTTATGATAGCGAAGCATGTCTAATAGCGGCACTTCGCAAAGCACAACCTTGAATAAATCAGGTCTTTGCATACTGACTGCGCCGACCAAAAGACCGCCGTTACTTCCACCTTCAATCGCTAACTTGTCTTTAGAAGTTATTTTTCGGTTAATCAAATCTTCAGCAACCGCAATGAAATCATCGTAAGACCTCTGCTTTTTTTCTAAAATCGCTGCTTGATGCCATGCCGGACCAAATTCCCCACCGCCCCGAATATTAGCGACGACGTAAACTCCGCCTTGCTCGAGCCAAACTTTTCCCATGGCTCCGACATAATTAGGCAGAAGAGCTAATTCAAAGCCCCCGTAGCCACTCAGGCGTACCGGATTTTGCGAATTTAAAATCATTTTTTTTGCATGCACGATAAAGTAAGGTACCCGCGTTCCGTCACGGCTGGTGACGTAATGTTGATGGGATTCGAACAGCTCTTGGTTGAAACGGGGCTGAATACTTTTGATGATTTTTTGTGGGCGGGATGGCTCCGTTAAAACATACTGCGGAACTTTCAAAAAATCTGTCTGCTGCCAAATGGTTTTATCGCTTTCTAAATCATTGGCCATAGGACGAATACTTCCTCCGCTCGGAAGGTCTAATTTCGTATTTACAAATCGATTATTTTGCACTTCAAAACTATAAAGGCTGGTCTGAATATTTTTTAAAGTCCCTAAATATAAAATATTTTTACTGACGAAAAATTGACTCAGAACTTCATTTTCATTTGGGGTAAATAAAATCTGTATATTTTTTTCTGTTGGATTAATATCGGCTGCGGGCCAAGTGACCAGCGAACCTGCCCTGATAATATTTGAACCTAAATTCCAGTCTTTTTTATTTTCTAGAAGATAGTGGTCTTTAAAATAATGTATTCCATCGCTGTCTAATGGCACTTTAAATTCCGAGAATTCTGATAAGTGATCTACTTTAATCACCTTTATTTTGGTGAAATCAAGATAGTGGTAAAGTCGTAGATCTTTTGATTTGAAATCAAAATTAGTCGTCACCGTCATATCACCTGGTGGAACCGAGTAAATAATCTTCGATTCTGCGAATTTTTCTCCCCGTTTCCAAATTCGAATATGACGGGCATAGCCCGCGTTCGACTTCGCACCAGTAGATAAAGCATCGCGAACTAAAACTGTATTATCATCGTACCAAGACAGGCTGCTTTTCGATTCCGGAAGCTGAAAGTCATTGGTAACTACGAATTCTTTTTTCTCAAGATCAAATTCACGCCACGCGACAGCGTCACTGCCACCGTTCGATAAGGCTAACAAAATTTTTGAACTAGTCTTTGAATACTGAGCCCCACTAAAAATCCAATTTATTTTTTCTAGTTCGGAAAGCTGATCCAAGTCTAGAATTGTTTCCCAAGTTTCGAGGCCTTTAGCATAGTCTGAAATTTTAATGCGCCGATAAAGCCCTTGTTTGTGATGACGGGTTTTCCAGACGTTGTAAAGCCAATCGTTCCTCATGTCTAATTCAGGCAACCGGTCGTCCGACAGAAGAATGTCTTCAAATATTTTTTTGTCGGATTTATAGAATTTATTTTTTTCAAAATAATCTTGTGATACTTTATTTTTCTCGGCGACCCAGGCTTGAGATTCTGGGCTGTCAATTTTTTCAAGCCATTGATATTGATCGTTCATGTGAACACATCCTACAGATAAGATAATAACAATAAAAAATACGATCGCTAGTTCCCATTTCATAATGGGACTAGCATAGATCAGTTTTTTTATTTATCAATTAGTTCTGTGGACAGTCGTACTTAATAGTGACGGTTCGGCCTACAGGAATCGCTGGACTAAACACCAAGGTATTATTTTTTATCTGCGTGTTAACCGTTCCCATTGGCGGCGTGATAGATACCGAAATCGGTCCCGGCGGAGCACATTCTAAAGGAACTGAAGCTAACGTATTTATGATCCGGTCTTTAAAATAATATAAATTATTCGAATAATCCGTGTCGCAAATGCTGGCGATGTGTCCACCCGTTAGCAATGAAAGCTCTTGGTGTTTAAAACCATAATGGCTTTTTGTTCCGGAAGCATCTTGACTGGCCATACAGGCCGTATCACCCGGTTTAACAATAATGGAATTCACGACAAAGCGTTTATTAATTCCAAAAGTTTGCTTAATTTTATTGATGTAACCAAAAGGTTGATCGTCACCTTCAAGCGGATATAATTCTGTTGGATAATATTGTTGACCGGGGTCTCCACCTACGGACCGTTCGTCTTCGTTGGAAATCGAAATGACAGCAAGCGAAGCATCGTCACGGTAGCAGTTGTTGTACATACGATATTCAGCCGACCACCACGCCGCTTTAATTCCGCGTTCGTCTTCGGTGTCAGCCCAGCCAGCGCCGATGGCATTGACCGTATCTGTGAAAATAGCGTACGGATCTGCGGCTCCCATTTTTAAAATCCATTGCGGCGAACCGACATAATTCACCCAATTGCGAGACAAACCCCAGTACATTGTTCCGTTGGCCAACTGCGCATTGGTGATCGTGGCGCACATTTGCCAATCTAAACCTGCGGCAGTCAGATTACTGACAAATCCCTGAAGCTTTTGGGCTAGCTTTGTACTTTCTGGCAACATCGAATTCGAATCATCAATGACGACGAGAATATCCAGTTTATTATCCGAAGGTTGCACTAGCTTTTGAAAATTTACTGTTCTAACAGGACTAGCCGCATTACTGATTGTCACTTCTAATGGCGACGGACTGGCGTACGCGCTGTACCCCGAAGCCGAAGCCGTCAGATAAATTAAGTAAGTTCCCAAACCGCTACTAATAAAATCAGGATTAGAATTAGATCCGCTTAAACCCGGAATAGTTACGGCGACACCATTTTTTATCACCGTCCAAGTTGTCGTTGCTGAATCGGGATTACAATTTGAAGTCAGATTTGGATTCACTCCTGAATTAGGAATGGTCAACACAACCGCCGCATTATTTAGGCGTGGAGCACAATTTAAAGTTAGCCCGCCACCCAGGGGATCAACAGTTAGAACTAACGGCGTCGTCGTATTCCAAGGTGCAAAATTATTAGCGCTGGCCGTAAGTGAAATTAAATAAGTTCCTGCACCTAAGGATAAAAAGTTAGGATTTGAATTAGCACCTGCTAAACCAGGTACCGTGACCGCGTTTCCATTCTTCGTTACAGACCAGGCGTACTGAACATTTGATGGCATACAATTTCCGCTAATCAGTGGGTTTGCGGATGTCGAATTAATCGTAAAGCTTGTCATATTACCGTTGATCCGCGGGTTACAAACTAATGGCGGGATGATAGGGCCAGGATTCGTGACCGTTACCGTCAGCGGATTTGAACTTTGCCAATGTTGCGATCCCAGCACCGTCGCGTAAAGCAGAATCTGGTAAGTTCCCGCTCCGTACGACTTAATATCTGGAGTAGATACTCCGCCGCTTAAACCAGCGATCACGATGGGGGCCCCGTTTTTTGTAACACTCCACGTGTAAGTACCCGCCATCGGAGAACAGTTCGCACTGACTTCCGCATTGTTATCATTTGCGCTTAAACTCATCGTGGTCAAAGTTTGGTTCAGCTTTGGATCACACGTCAGCTGATTACCGACCGCTCCGCCCGAAACAATGAATTCAAGCGGAGTCGTCGCGACGAAAGGCGAGAACGTGCTTCCGGTTTGGGAAGCTGTTAGATAAACATAATAGGTCCCCGCGCCCTGACCATTAAAGTTCACGCCCTGCGGATTTGCTCCAGCTAATCCGGGAATTGCGGTGGTGATAACGGCCCCGTCGGCTCGCTTCACGGTCCAAAGATAATCGTTATTTGCGGGATTACAGTTTGATGAAATACTTGGTAAAGCAATTCCTGATCCGTAAGTAAAAGTCGAAGTTGTAGAATTTATTTTCGGCGAACAAATAATTGCGGGGCCGCCTAAGCCGCAGCCAGAGCCCTGAGGACAGACTGAAACAACCTGAAAATTATCTGATTTCGTAAATTTAACCGGAGCACACGCGAAAAATAAACCACTGCTGATAAAGGCAAAAATTAAATTAAATTTTATCCACGACATTTTTACTCTCCC